>DASVBA010000367.1:0-3704 GCA_036376095.1 Chryseolinea sp. | reverse complement strand
CTCGAGCTGTCCGACGATCTCTGAGCTCACTTGCAATAACGTTTTGGAGCTCGTCCTGATTTTGTCAATGTATCGAAAGCGAGTTACCCGAACATCGGTTGCGATCTGGCTGATGTCGTTGCGAATAAGATCTACAATGGTTACGTGTTCGGAAGTTTCTTTCTTATCGCTCAGGATCCTTTCTTCGGCCCCCTGAATTGCAGCATCGATGGTGCCCTTCATTGGAAATGAAAATATCCTGCCGTCTTTGATCTGTATGAAGGTCTCGGGCGAAAATACGAGGAACTCATCATCAAAAAGCAGCTTGTATTTGGCGCGGGACTGAAAAAAGATATCGCGAAGTGTGCGGTTAATAGTAATTTCTGTGCTGATAGTCAGGTTAGTGAGGAAGGAATCACCGTACTCCAAACGCCTGAATACGTGATCGAATTTTTTTTTGTAAGACGTCCACGGCTCGGGTTTCTTTTCGATAATCGCCGATCCGGCCGCACCAAATGCACCATCAAAATTCCTGATCCCGTTTACGTCAAACATGATCTTTTCAGCTGGTACTTCGGCGAGCCTGACGAGCAGGGGTTTCTCCATCTCAAAATCTACCAGAAACAAAAAAGGGACTTTCTCGCGTCCCAACCTGTTCATCTCCGTTGCGAAATCTGAAACACTCATCTTAAGAATTAGAGCTGACTAGGGGATATTCATGTACTTATGGACCTGCAAAGATACCTGCCACTTTGGATTTGATTTTACGTATTCGATAATCAGCGGAAGGACTTCTTTTTCCTTCGACCATTCAGGCTGCATGAAAAGATGGCATTTATCATTTACCAGGGAAGCAAATTCCTCACCCCAGGCAAGATCGCTCTTGTTATAAACGATCACCTTTAACTCATTTGCTTTCGTGAGTACAGAGTCATTGGGTGCTTTGAATTTTTTTGGTGAAAAGCAGATCCAGTCCCATGTTCCTGTAATCGGGTAGGCCCCTGACGTCTCCAGATGAGTTCGAAGACCTGCTGCTTTCAACACATCGGTCAATGCCGTCAGATCATACATAACCGGCTCACCGCCCGTTACCACAACGATCTGCGCGCCGCTGTCCTTTGCTTTACGAGCCATTTCACCCACGCTCACCAACGGATGGGCTGAAGCGTCCCATGATTCTTTCACGTCGCACCACACACAGCCTACATCACATCCACCAAGACGAATAAAGTAAGCAGCAGAGCCCTGATAGAATCCTTCACCCTGAATGGTATAAAAGTCCTCCATCAATGGCAACGTAACAACGACGTTATCTTTTGTTTCCACGATCGGCAGGATTAAAATGTAGCATTTAACTACGGATGACGAAGCTCGGTGGCGCGCAGCGTGTTCAGTAAAAGAGAAGCAATTGTCATCGGACCAACACCACCGGGAACCGGCGTTATATAGGACGTTTTAGGGGCAACCCCATTGAAGTCGACGTCTCCCTTTATAGCCCAGCCTTTTGGATATTGGGGTCCTTCAACCCGCGTCGTACCGATGTCGATGACTACAGCACCTTCCTTAACCATGTCCTGTGTTACGAGGCCAGGTTTTCCCACGGCTACGAGAAGAATATCGGCAGCACGCGTATAGGACGCAAGATCCTTCGTATACTTATGGCATATCGTTACCGTTGCATGAGCTTGCTCCGTCAACATCATGCTCAGAGGTGCTCCAGCTATCCGGCTGGCACCAACAACTACCGCGTGTTTGCCTTCTGTTTCAATATTATACCTTCGCAGAAGTTCCATCACTCCAAACGGAGTTGCCGGCATCAACAAAGGGCTTTTCGAAATAATGCTTCCGAAATTATGGTTCGTAAAGCCATCAACATCTTTATCTGAACGGATCTTCTCCGTGATATGCTCCACCGAAATGTGACCGGGCAACGGAAGCTGAACGATAAAACCATCGACATCGTCATCGTTATTTACATGATCGATATGTTTCATCAGGCGTTCTTCACTGATCGTGTCTGCGAAACGCATCATCGTATAGTGAAACCCTACTTCCTTGCATGCCTTCACCTTGTTATCAACGTACGTCTGACTTGCTCCGTCATCGCCTATCAGGATAATGGCCAGATGCGGTATCTTTTTCCCTTGTTGCTTACGTTGGGACACACGGGCAGCAATTTCATTCTTGATGTCCGACGAGATTTTCTTTCCGTCGATTAGTGTGTACGTGGTTTGTATTTCCATCATTCCTGAATCAGGTTTGGCATGTTCGTTATTCGTACCAATGGCACAACTATGAGGTTGCCTTTTAATCTATCTTTAATACCGCCATAAACGCTTCCTGCGGTATTTCCACATTTCCGACCTGTCGCATACGCTTCTTACCTTTTTTCTGCTTCTCCAGCAGCTTGCGTTTACGTGAAATATCACCACCATAACATTTTGCGATAACGTTCTTACGGATAGCGCTTATGTTTTCCCGGGAAACGATCTTTTGACCAATAGCAGCCTGAATAGCAATCTCAAACATTTGACGGGGGATCAATTCCTTCAGCTTTTCGCAGAGTTTACGTCCCCAATCCTGAGCCTTGCTTCGATGGACAATCGCACTCAGCGCGTCAACCTTTTCGCCATTAAGCATGATGTCAAGCTTGACCATATCCGATTCACGGAATCCGATCAGGTGGTAATCCAATGAAGCATAACCTCTCGACAACGACTTCAGCTTGTCAAAGAAATCAAACACGATCTCAGACAAAGGCATCTCAAAGGACAACTCCACGCGGTCCGTCGTAAGATAATGTTGATTCTTTATGGTGCCCCGCTTGTCCATACACAAACTAATGATGGCACCGATGTATTCCGACTTGCTGATGATTTGTGCTTTTATGTAAGGCTCCTCAATGCGTTGCATCCGTGTAGGATCCGGCATCTCCGACGGAGCATTGACAAACTGATGTGAACCGTCTGTCAGGAACGCCTGGAACTGAACCGATGGAACCGTGGTGATAACGGTCATGTTAAACTCACGCTCCAATCGTTCCTGGATGATTTCCATGTGAAGCATGCCAAGGAAGCCGCACCGAAATCCAAATCCAAGAGCTGCGGAGGTTTCCAACTCCCAGACCAATGAAGCATCATTGAGCTGCAGTTTTTCCATGGACGCTCGTAGTTCCTCAAACTCCGTGGTATCGACCGGATAAATACCCGCAAAGACCATCGGCTTGACCTGCTCATAACCCTTCAATGGTTCACCAGGGTTAATTGCATTGGTGATGGTATCCCCGACATGAACTTCCCGCGCCACCTTTATACCAGAGATAAGATACCCGACGTTGCCAGCGCTTATCTCATTACGAGGTTGTTTGTCCAGCTTAAGAATGCCGATCTCATCAACACCGTATTCGTTGTTGGTACCGAGGAACTTGATCTTCTCTCCCTTCTTTATCGTTCCGTTGAATACACGGAAGTAAATTTCAATACCCCTGAAGGAATTGAAAACTGAGTCAAAGATCATTGCCTGGAGAGGAGCTTTCGGATCTCCCTTCGGAGGTTTTATCCTGCTTACTACGGCGCGAAGAATTTCTTCTATACCAATTCCCTCTTTTGCGCTTGCGCGGATCACATCTTCACGTTTGCAGCCGACAAGTTCGACTATTTCGTCAGTCACTTCTTCCGGCATTGCATGCGGCAGGTCAATCTTGTTCATCACCGGAATGATCTCCA
>DASVBA010000361.1:0-4174 GCA_036376095.1 Chryseolinea sp. | reverse complement strand
CTTGCGTTATGAACCCAAGAGTGATCTATCTAATTAAAAGAGCTGAAATCGAAATCACCAGCCGGATGAGTAAGGCGTTCGAGTTGTTGGGAATTACTCCGATCCAATTCACTGTGCTCTATTTTGTTAAACACGACAAGGGCGATTTTTCATCTGCGCAGCTTAGCCGGCGTTTCCAGGTTACGCCACAAAGTATGAACGAACTAATAGCTGTGCTTCAGCGTAAAAAATTACTGCGAAAGACCGTCGACCCATCCCACAAAAGGATCCTGCGGATCAGCCTGACACCAAAAGGAAATCAATTGGTGACTACCTGTAACGTAGCGCTTGATGCAATTGAAAAAGAGTTGTTTGAAGACCTGACAAATAATGAGATCGAGAAGATCAGGGATATTATTGGAAAAGTCCTCGCAACGAGCAGAACGGAAAAGGCACAATGACAAGACCCTGTATTGAATGCATCGTAGGATGGTACTTGGAACTTGAAAGAAAAAGTACTGCGACGGACAAAGGTCGACGATAGCCAGGTTCAATCCTGCGGATCCTCAGCATCCTCTGAATCAGGGTCTCACATGGCAAGGAAGATCAGAAAAATAAATACGCTTAGTATGAAGCCAAACATGAATACCTGGTAGGCGTAGACTAACAAGTCATATTTACGCTTAAGCACGAGTCCCTGATTATAGAGATCGATAGTCATGTGCTCGTAAAGTTCGTTGCCTGACTTCAGCAACCGATCCATCTCTGCCATATATGCCTCCTGGGTATAACCCGCGATGACGCCAAAAAAGAGAATACTCGAACGTTGCATCGACCCGTCCACCAACTTCGGTTTTATCAGTTTTGGTCGCGCTGCCTGAATCGCAAAAATTACCGATATAAGGCAGGAAAGAATAATCATAACGATAGGAATGATAGCATCAGCCCCGTAGGAGTCGATCTTACCTGCGATGGCTCCATAGCCGGTTATGGCAATAATCGAGGATATTATCATCGTGTTTATGCTGATAATAATGTTCGCCTTATTATCTGCCATCTGTATTAGGTTACTTTGATTCTGATAAGTGGCCCTGAACAGCGTTTCCCTGCCCCTTTTGGACTCTTTCTTGTTCGGTAATACTTCTTCTTCCATGAATTTAAAAGTACTTATTTTATTTCGTTTTAGGTTGTGTTTGCAATAGGCAATTAACCCAATATTTTGATTTTGAAAAGAAAGCGTCCCGGCACGATTAACCTTAGGGATGCCTGGCCAGTCCGCTCGGAACGACGCAAGCGCCCTTTAATATCCTTATCCCCGGAGATCTTTTTATAAAATCTTTATGTCCGAAGAATTAATTTTGGATGTCCAAAGCAAAGCGACTTGAAAAAGTTCTTGTTTTCACGTCCGAATTTAAAAAGGCAATTCCTCATCAGCGTTGGTCTTGTGCTGGCGACCTCTTTACTAGGATTGGCATTGCTGGGCCTTGTCGGACACCGGGGCGTTGCCTTCATGCTGCTTGTTACGGTGTCCATACTGGCAATGTTCCTGGACATTGTGCCGGTTCTGGCGGCATCAGTCCTCAGTGCACTGATTTGGGACTTCTTCTTTATACCACCAAGATTCACACTTACGGTTGGGACGGCGGAGGACAGACTCTTGCTCATTATGTATTTTGTCATAGCCATGATCAATGCTGCCCTGACCAACAGGATCCGCAAAATAGAAAAGGCCGTAAAAGAACGCGATGAAAAAGAGAAATCTGTAAGGTTCTATAACACACTTCTCAATTCCCTTTCGCACGAGCTCCGTACTCCGATCACCACAATACTCGGGTGTACCGATAATCTTGAATCCCGTTCGGAAAAGCTTTCCGAAGCAGACAAGGCGGAGTTGATACATGAGATCTCCCTGGCGTCCGTTCGGCTGAATCAACAAGTGGAAAACTTATTAAATATGTCCCGGCTGGAGTCCGGTATATTTCGCATCAAGAAGGACTGGTGTGACATCAATGAGTTGATTTATAAGACACTTCAGCGGCTTGAACCCAACCTCCAGCGATACCGTGTCGCCGTGGAAATACCGGAACAGTTGCCGTTGTTCAAGCTTGATTTCGGACTGATGGAACAAGTGATCTACAATCTGATAATAAACGTTACGCAGCACACTCCGGAAGATACGCTGATCACCATTCAGGCCGACTGTGTGAGGGACAAGCTTGTTCTCACGATTGCCGATAACGGAACCGGTTTCCCGGAAAATGAACTGGATAAGGTCTTTGAAAAATTTTATCGTTTGAAAGGGTCTCCCACGGGGGGAACAGGGCTGGGGTTATCTATTGTTAAAGGATTTGTGGAAGCCCATCATGGAAATGTCAGACTCGAGAATTTACCGGTGAGAGGATCAAAGTTCACCATCGAAATACCCGCAGAAAAAACTTATGTAAACAAGCTGAAAGAATGAACAAACCCTCTATACTCGTTATTGACGATGAGCACCAAATAAGAAAACTGCTGACGATCACGCTACAATCAAACAATTATAACGTACTTGAGGCGTCGACGGGGAAGGAAGGTATCAATTCGGTTTCAACGCATCCGCCCGATCTTATTCTTCTCGACCTGGGTCTACCCGACGAAAATGGACATGCTATACTAACACATTTGAGGGAATGGTTCTCGAATCCCATAATGATCATCTCCGTGCAGACCAATGAGGAAGATATTGTAAAAGCATTGGACAACGGCGCCAATGATTATTTGATAAAGCCATTTAGAACCGGCGAACTCCTGGCGCGAATTCGATCCGCCCTGAGGGGCGCGAGAAAGGACTCCAACAATCCTGTAGCGAAGTTTGAGGATATGTCTATCGATTTCGCGAACAGAGTGGTGAAGAAGGGTGGCGTTTCAGTAAAACTCACGTCAACAGAGTATTCACTCTTATCATTGCTTGCGCATAATGATGGAAAAGTTCTGACGCATCGATACCTTCTTCATCAGGTGTGGGGTGTGGCACGCCAGAACGAATCCCAATACCTCAGAGTCTTTATTGCTCAGCTTAGAAAAAAAATCGAGTCCGATCCGAACCGACCCCGCCACATTATAACCGAATCGGGTATCGGATACCGGTTTATTGGAAATCCTTCGACATTTTAAGCACTGAAATGGAGATACGAAAAGAAGATCAGCATAAACTCTCGCTTCCGGGCCTTGTTCTCGTCCTTGGAATCATTTATGGTGACATTGGAACGTCTCCTATTTATACCCTCAACTTCATTGTTGGTGACAAACAGATAACCGATCAACTGGTGTTTGGAGGTTTGTCATGCGTTTTCTGGACGCTCACGCTGATCACTACCATCAAGTACGTCTACCTGGCGCTAAACGCTGACAACAAAGGTGAGGGAGGAATCTTTGCCCTCTATGCTTTGGTGCGACGATTCAAGGCGCGATGGGTTATTTACCCGGCAATGATTGGATGCTGTACATTGATTGCTGATGGATTTTTAACACCCGCCATCAGCGTATCGTCTGCGATTGAGGGACTTAGATTGATCTATCCGCAAACTCCTACAACAGGAATAGTCATAGTGATTCTTCTAACGTTGTTTTTTTTGCAACAATTCGGGTCGGGAATAGTAGGCAAGACCTTCGGACCTATCATGGCCGTATGGTTCTTAATGCTGGCAGTGTTGGGGTCGGTTTATATCGTTCGCGATCCGTCAATATTAAAAGCAATAAATCCTGTATATGCTTTTGATCTGCTCACGCATTATCCGGGAGGCTTCTTATTGCTTGGCGCCGTGTTCCTTTGTACTACAGGTGCGGAAGCACTGTATTCCGATCTTGGTCACTGTGGCAAACAAAACACGAGAATGAGCTGGTCAGTTGTAAAGATTTGCTTGTTGCTAAATTATTTTGGTCAGGGTGCCTGGCTGCTCTCCCACCGGGGCGAGACGTTGGGCCACCAAATACCTTTCTTTTCGTTGATGCCTCAATGGTTCCTGATGCCTGGAATTATAATTACAACACTGGCCACCATCATTGCAAGTCAGTCGCTGATCTCAGGAACATTTTCCCTGATCAATGAAGCAATGAAATTAAAACTTTGGCCGGCGTCGAGGATTCGCTATCCTAGTCAATCAACGGGACAGATGTACATTCCGGCAATGAACTGGACGCTGATGATCGGAAGTAT
>DASVBA010000357.1:0-3996 GCA_036376095.1 Chryseolinea sp. | reverse complement strand
GTTGCTAACTGTTCAGCCTCTTCCGAAGCAAACTGAGACCGGTACACGAACTGCAGCCTGTCGAGTTGGTTCTTGATGACGTTTAATACTTTTTTATGCGAATGTCCTAACGAACATGTAACGGCTCCGGAAGAGCCGTCGAGGTAAGCCTTTCCATGCTCATCGTAAATATAAACGCCTGCAGCTTTAGATGCTTTTAAGTAGGTCTTATTGAGCAAGGGCTGTATGTTGTGCATTAGGATTTTGAATCAGTTTCGGCTAAAATTAGAAGAATTTAAGATAGTTTTTTTAGGCCCTTTATTTTTTCAAATGAAAGTACAATCCTTCCCCAATGCTTTCACAATTGTGGTGGCCTTTATTTTAATGGCGGGAATACTTACTTATATTATTCCTAAAGGAAAGTACGACCGGGTTTTTGATCCAAAAACTAACCGGGAGGTTGCCATTCCTGGATCTTATAAACAAGTGGATTCCGAAAATCTTTCTCCTTTTGAAATTCTTACCTGCATTCCACGGGGAATTATCAATGGAGGGGAAGTTGTTGTATTAATTTTCTTTGTTGGAGGTTGCCTATTCATCGTGGAGAAAACAGGAGCTCTGAAGGCTGGTGTTTCCCGACTGTCCTCGCTCCTTCAGGGTTATGAGGAATGGGCACTTGTTCTTGTCGGAATTTTATTTGCTATTGGTGGCGCCACATCAGGTTTACAAGAAGAAATTATTCCGCTCATCCCCATCCTTTTGATATTAACGCGCACTCTTGGCTATCCCCCATTGGTTACAATAGCAGTAAGTTTCGGGGCCGCTGCAGTAGGTTCAGCCTTTAGTCCCGTCAATGCATTTGGTGCCGTCATCGCCCAAAAGGTTGCAGAGGTTCCCTTCCTGACAGGTGCGGGTTTTAGAATGTGTACTTTCGTGGTAGCCTTTGCACTTTGGATGTATCTCACCATTCGGTATGGAAACAAACATCGCCTAACGAAAGTGACTGATGAAATTCAAACCACGAAAAAACTTAGCAATGCGCACGGTCTGATTTTGATAATAATACTTTTGGCGTTTGCATTATTGATATATGGAATGCTTGCCCTCGGCTGGGGCTTCAATCACATATCTGCCGAGTTTTTTGTCGTTGCAATTCTGGTTGGACTTATTGGAGGAATGGGCATCAATAAGACATTTATCACCTATACAGAAGGATTTAAGGAGCTAACCTTCGCAGGCATGATCGTTGGATTGGCTTATGGTATTTCTCTTGTATTAAAAGAAGGTTTGATCATTGACACAATTATTTATGGGCTGTTCACTCCTCTTCAACATGTTCCTCCTGTACTTTCGTCTATTGGCATGATGGGGTCACAAGCCTTGTTGCATATAGCAGTTCCAAGCTATTCCGGCCAGGCGGTACTGACAATGCCTATTTTGGCTCCATTGTCCGACCTCATCGGACTTTCGCGTGATGTGTGTGTTATGGCCTTCCAGTTTGGCGCGATTCTAATGGATTTAATTATTCCAACCAACGGTGCATTGATGGCAGTCATCGCCATTGCAGGAATTTCCTATAACGAATGGGTTAAGTTTATAATGAAACGTCTTTTGGTCATGTACGTATTATGTGTGGTTATCCTTGTTGCAGCCAGCGTTTTGGGTTTGTGATTTCGCTCTTGCTCTCTAAATATCATCCACCTTCTCGTCCTTTCCTTTTTTCTTCTTTAGCTGACCTTTAGTAACTTTTAAATCTTTGAAATATCCTATTGTACCAATATCCACGTACAATCCCACTCCACCAATTTTATTCTTGCCTAACATTTTGTCCACGATAAAGGAAGAATATTTCAGGTCATTGATAAACATTTCCGCAGTCTCGCCATTTACTTCAATTCTCATTTTTATCCATTCCTTCAGTGCTACCGGAGCAGAACCTTCATAGGCCCCGGGCGGGTAATTCTTTCTTAGCATGTCAAATTTTGCATGAGGATAAGAGATATATTGAACAGCATGATTTCTAAACAGCTGATTATTGACTCTGCCAACTTTGGGTCTGAGGTAAATGCCTTCAAAAGCAGAGTCGTCTTCTTTAATTCTGAAATATACCCCGATGAAGCCGGCCACACCCGGATAAGGCGGCGGATCCTGAAGCTGACTATACATTTTCACTTCAATCGTACCGTTTTCAAAGTCATTTAAGCCAACCAGGCGGGCGTAATGTGGTTCATCAACTGTTGCCTCAATGTTGTTCGCGTCAAAAGGAAGCGCATTTAAATCGCGCTCTATTTTTAAGACCTCCTTTCCTTCAAACACAACGATAGAGCCCGTCACATTATGCAATTCAAAAGTTTGCTTCTTGAGGTTTAGTTTCTGCTTCTGCCCGGATACGTAAAAAGTAGCGAGCACTAGTATGAAAATGAGTTCAACTTTTTTCATGTGTACAAGTAAGTGATGTCTTGTCGTTTAAGTCACAGATCATTAGCTCTCAAACAGCTTGCTTCAATTCTTCGCGCGTAACTGTTTTACCGAGTGCGCCAAACTCATGGAGCTCACCAAACACTTCCATACGAATTGACTGATCAATACCGCCAATATGAACCGCATCGAATCCGCTGTCCCTGATCAGTTCTTCTATTGTACTGTTCACACGCTTTTCATCGGAGGCATAGAACAATACAGCAGCGGGCTTGTTATGTGCCGCGCTCGCTAATGAACCAGCACCCAGCGAGCCTAATGCCTTAACCAATGTTGCGCCTTCAGGCAACAGTCCGCTAAGAATTTGACCAGCAGACTCCTCTGCCCCAATTATTTTTTTGAATCCACCTTTGCCGTCAGGCGCAATGGGATTCGATGGATCGATGATGACCTTTCCCTGAAGTTCGGAACTGTATTGTTTGAATAGTTCTTGAATAGTGCTGAACCAAACTGACATGACGATCACATCAGCGTCTTTAATCGCGGATTTTACGTCAGCAGGTTTTGAGAGCGGGCCGAGCTGCGACGCCAGCGCTTCTGCGTCCTCAATTTTGTGGCTGGCAATCGTTACTTCACGATTCCCTTTAACAAGATTTGAGGCAACGGCTTTTCCGATATTTCCCAAGCCGATTACGGCTACTTTCGATTTGTTAGTTGACATATACTTTTTTGTTTTGTTGACACAAAGGAACATCAAACTGCCAGGGTCTACCAATGACCTGGTTTAAGAAAAAGTATTGATCTAGTTTAATCCCCCTTAAGATCGGGACCGATAGCTATCGGGAGTCTCCTTTCGCCATGCGGCTGCGAATTCGGCTAAGGAATTCCGGGGTAACGCCCAGGTATGCGGCGATCTGCACCTGTGAAAGTCGGTTCTGAAGATGGGGGTAAGTGTCGAGAAATGACTGATAACGCTCTTCTGCAGTAGAACTGAATAGCTGGCCAATGCGGTCTTGTTGTTGCATGAAATGATTTTCCAAAAGCACCCGGAATATCCGATCAAACTTGGGGGCCTTCATATACAGGTCGATAAGATCCTCGTAGCTTATTCGCAACACGACCGTATCCTCCAGCGCATCAATTTCAAGTCTGGATTTTGTCTTCTTGTGGAAACTCGCGAGATCAGAAATCCAGTTATTCTCCGTTGCGAATTGGAGAATGTGGTAGACGCCATCATCACCCGCTTTATATAGACGGAGACAACCGCGCACTACGAAATCAAAATACTGACACACGTCTCCGTGCTGTAAGGCAAATTGCTTTTTCAGAAAAAGATGCGGCTTGAATTTCGCTCGAACAAGCTCCTTCTCATCCTTATTCAATGGAATGAGGCGATGGAAATACTCTAATAATGATTGTACTGTTGTATCAGTCGTATCATGCATGGCGGCTAAGTTACTGAAAGAAAGGATTTGGAGTAAAGTCAAATTAGAGGCTCGCAATGAAATAACGGACAGCAAATGACGATGGCAACCGCATTCTGTCGGCTACTCATCCCTTAGCCTGCCCAGTTCCGGAGTTACAATTAGGTTGGCACAC
>DASVBA010000351.1:0-4290 GCA_036376095.1 Chryseolinea sp. | reverse complement strand
GGGATTCCATTGGCAACTTGGAACTTCGTTATTTATCATCGTCTTATTCGTCAACCGAATTGAGTCAAATATTTACTGAAACAAAAAGTATGATCCAATTCTTTGAGGAACGTTCTGGTGTTTCATATCCAGGGAGATCATACACTCAGGTATTAGGCGAAGGAAATGTATCGCAGGAAATGGCAGGCTTTACAGTGATTAGACTCAACTATGGAAAGCAAGTTCTTTCTAACAGTTCAGACATCAATCTCGCAGCACATGAGCTGGCCCATCAATGGTGGGGGAATAGCGTGACCTGTGTAAACTGGAATCACTTCTGGTTGAATGAGGGGTTTGCTGTATTTATGTCTTCGGCTTTCAAGGAGTTCCGCTTCGGTCGCGAACATTATCTAAAAGATATTGAGACATACCACAACGCATACCAGGCCGTGGTAAAGAAAGGGTTGGATAAACCGTTGATTTTTCAGAATTGGATTAATCCAACGAGTGATGACCGGACATTAGTTTACTACAAGGGGGCCTATATTCTTCATTTGTTGCGGGAGCAGCTTGGTGAAAAGATGTTTTGGGACGGAGTAAAGCTATACACGTCTGCCTATTTCGGAAAATCAGTTGTATCAAACGATCTACGGCGCGTGATGGAAGATGTTAGCGGTCGGGATCTGCGGCCCTTCTTTGCAAAGTGGATTGAGGGACGTTAGTCGTTGGGGTGAGCAGGACTTGTAATGTGCCTGTTATTGGTAGGAGCGCATTTTTTACCGCGAAGACGCAAAAAAATCGCAAAGGTTACGCGAAGCCTACAATATGCTTTGCGCTCGTTGCGGATTGTCTTCTCGGGCCTCTGAGTGAAAGCCTCGGCACACCATTTGACACAGGGCACACACTACATATTACCGGCCACCCGCCTAGCGGATATCGAATAAATATTCTTTAAATTTAGAATGCCACCCGGCAATTGCTTCGAGGAATTTCTGTTGATCGAATTTAGTCCCTCTGGCTATGCCCAACACCAAACTAAATTCCGTAGTAATGTTCTCCGATGTGGTAGGGTACACTGCCATGATGGGGGAAGATGAATCGGAAGCACTACTCAAGCTTCAGGAGAATCATCGCGTTCAGAAAACTCTGCTTGAAAAGTTTGGAGGAACGTTTGTGAAGGAAATCGGCGATGGATTGCTTGCCTACTTTCCGACTGCGGACAGCGCCGTGTTGTGTTGTTGTGAAATTCAGAAGCAAGTGAATGCCGGGGTTGGCCTGAAGGTTCGAATAGGACTGAATCAAGCCGAGATCATCATAGAAAATAATGACATTTTCGGAGATGGTGTAAACATTGCGTCGCGTATCGAGGCGCTCGCTGACCCAGGCGGAATATATTTTTCAGAATCAGTAGCCACATCACTTTCCGAATCCATCCGAAAGGATTGCGTCAAGATGGGAATGGCTAAATTAAAAAATGTAAAAGCGCCGGTAATGATTTTCGCTCTTCAGGGCGAAAGCTTGCCTTTACCTTCAAAGCGCCGATTCCAGGCTCTGGCAAATCCAAGAAAAAAATTAGCACTAGTGCCCGCGTTGTTACTTTTTGTTGCAGTCCTTTCAGTAGTCATCTTTGGAACAACAAGATATTTCAGGGCACAGGCAATACAGGAGGAAGCAAGGAACAGTCTCGGTGAAATTGAAAAGCTGGTGGAGGCAAGCTGGCGGGACTACAGCCAGGCTTATGAACAAGCCAAGGAACTGGAAAAGATTATTCCGAAAGACAGCAGACTTCAGGCATTGATCAAACAGTCATCCGTGAAGGTGAATGTGAACACTGATCCTGAAGGTGCTGACGTCTTTGTAAAAGTTTATAACGCACCGGGTACGGAATGGAAGAGGATTGGTACGACACCTATCGACTCCGCTGAAGTACCCATTGCCGTCCTCAGGTGGAAAATTGTTAAAGAAGGTTTTGAGCCGGTTTTAGCAGTCGATACAGATTTTGAATTTAAAGATTTCAGTAATCTGACTAAGCTGGGGTTGGTAGCACCAAAAGATTTTTATCGTAAACTGGATACCGTAGGAAGTATTCCAACAGGAATGACCCGAATAATGGGTTCAAAAATGGAATATGGAACGTTGAATGATTTTTTTCTCGACACACACGAAGTGACCAACAAGCAGTACAAAGAATTTGTCGATGCTGGAGCTTATACAGACAAAAAATTCTGGGATGAACCATTTGTCAACAACGGCATTAAGGTGGAATGGCCCGAAGCGATGAAATTGTTCAAAGACCAGTCGGGACAACCAGGTCCTTCTACATGGATCAACGGAAGCTACCCGGCTGGAAGAGAGAATTTTCCCGTGTGTGGTGTCAGTTGGTATGAGGCTCAGGCGTATGCAAGGTATGTAAAGAAGGATTTGCCGACGGGTGACCATTGGGGCATCGCACGTGGCGAGGACACATTTGTAATTCGTTGGCCACAGATGGGCGGCTTCGCCTTGTTTGCTCCGTTCAGCAATTTTAATCATAAGGGACCGGTAACGGTTGGGTCACTGGACGGAGTGACCGCATATGGCTCCTATGATATGGCGGGCAACGTGAGAGAGTGGTGCAAGAATGACACGCAATTTGGTAAGTTAATTCGCGGTGGGGGTTGGAACAGCAATTCCTACGAGTTTAATCACCCATCACAGGCCCCAGCCTTTGATCGTTCCGAAACGAACGGGTTCAGATGCGCTTTATATCTCCACGGAGAGCCTCTGCCAGAACCCGCCTATCGACTCACCGATGTGTTCGAACCCTTTGTTTATCCAAGAGACTATTCAGATCACGTCTCGGACGATATATTCAACATATACAAAGGCTTCTATGAATACGACCAAACCGGATTAAAGGCGAAAGTTTTAGCAAGAGACGAAACCCATCCGGAGTGGATTCACGAGAAAGTTGTTTATCAGGCTAGCTACAATGACGAAGAAATAATCGCTCACTTGTTTCTTCCCAAAAATACTGCTCCTCCTTACCAGGCCATAATCTATGGTCCGGGTAGTGCGGTATTCTTTCAGGCGAGCAGCGATAAGCTCGAAGAATATTATGAGTTTCCAATATTTCTGGAATACATCGTCAGAAGCGGCAGGGCTGTATTGTTCCCTGTTTGTCAGGGGACTTTTGAACGAAGAAGTGATGTAAAGGCGTTCATTCATCTTGGTGGGCAAACGCATCAATACACTGAATTCATATCGCAGGTGGTCAAAGACTATCGGCGGAGCATCGACTTCCTTCAATCAAGAAACGACATCGACGGGGGCAATATTGCATTTTATGGAATGAGTTGGGGGCCCTTCATCGGAACAATCCTAAGCAGTGTAGATCAGAGAATAAAAGCTAACGTCTTTGTTTCCGGTGGCATGCGGGGAAACGCGCGCCCGGAAGCCAACATCAATAACTTTGTCGCACGTGTTCGTACCCCAACGCTGATGTTGAATGGAAAATACGATTCAGTTTTTCCATTAGACATTTTCATACTTCCCATGTACGAATCCCTCTCCACTCCGAAAAACGACAAGAAGCTGGTCTTATTTGACACCGATCACATTCCACCCCACGACGGGATGGTGTCAGAAACATTAAGCTGGTTTGACAAATACCTGGGAAAAGTGAAGAAGACAGGCTAGTTGCTAACTGCGTTTTTAGCCCAGTACTTTTAAGCACAGCAAATTATTATACGGGAGGTTTACTGCGATTATGCTTAACCCTGTATCTTTCTTTGACCAATTACCGCTGCCCCATGAAACCTATCGTATTCACAAAACTTTCTGTCATGATGTTCCTGGAATATTTTGTCTGGGGAGCATGGTACGTTACGATGGCCACCTACATGACTGAGTATTTAAAATCGTCAGGTGTACAGGTAGGTGCAGCATATAGCGCGTTGGCGATTGCCACGATGATCTCTCCATTCTTTATCGGGATGGTGGCTGACAAATATTTCTCCGCGCAGCGTATCATGGGCGTCTTCCATATTATTGGAGGTTTGTTGCTCTATTTTGCAACTCAAATAACCAACAACGCTGCCTTCTATTGGGTCATCCTGTTGTATTCGCTGTTATACATGCCAACAATTGCGCTCTCAAATAACATCGCTTTCTCGCAGATGACAGATCCGGGCAAGCAATTTCCCTGGATCCGCGTCTTTGGAACGGTTGGATGGATTGCGGCAGGCATCACGATCGGCGTTCTCGATATCGCAAAGACATCATCAACCTTTCATCTCGCCGCGGCCGCATCTGTGATTTTGGGATTGATGA
>DASVBA010000350.1:0-5155 GCA_036376095.1 Chryseolinea sp. | reverse complement strand
TCATCAATTTCTAAAGTCCTGTTGAACGTTCCATCGCCTCCGTATAGCGTGTCCCCACAATTCTCACTTGTGCCGATGCACGTTCGATATCTTTCAATTCCTGATCCGTCAATTCGATAAGGGCAGCTGCATTATTTTCCGTCATCCGATGAAGCTTTGTAGTGCCGGGAATCGGAACAATCCATGGCTTCTGAGCTAACACCCATGCGATAGCGACCTGTGCCGGCGTTGCGTTTCTCTTTGCGGCGAACTCAGCTATAAGATCAGTAAGTGCCTGATTCGCTTTTCGCGCATCTTCTGTAAACCGCGGAAGAACATTGCGTATATCACCTTCCGCAAATTTTGTCTGTTCATCTATTTTTCCCGTCAGAAAACCTTTTCCCAGTGGACTGAAGGCAACGAATCCAATACCTAGTTCTTCAATAGTCGGAATGATTTCGTTTTCATGCTGACGCGTCCATAGAGAATATTCACTTTGCAGTGCGGACACCGGCTGAACTGAATGCGCCTTGCGTATCGTCTGCGCGCCAGCTTCTGACAAACCGAAGTATTTCACTTTTCCTTCCTTGATCAAATCCCTCACGGTCCCTGCTACATCTTCGATGGGAACATTCGGATCAACCCTATGCTGGTATAAAAGGTCAATAACATCTACACGCAATCTTGTCAATGATCCTTCGACGGCAAGTCTAATGTTGCTTGGTGAACTATCAACACCAATATGTTTTTTTTGTTCACGATCGATCTTGAAGCCGAACTTCGTGGCGATAACGACCTTGCCTTTGAACGGTTCAAGCGCTTCGCCCACAAGTTCCTCGTTTGTGAATGGACCGTAAACTTCTGCAGTGTCAAAGAGGGTTACACCTTGCTCCACGGCCGCGTGAATGAGCTTTACCATTTCACGTTTGTCAGCCGGTGGGCCATAGCCGAAACTCATCCCCATACAACCAAGTCCGATAGCCGAAACTTCGAGTCCGTTTTGCCCAAGCTTACGTGTCTGAATTTTTGATACTGTAAGAGGATCCATAAATAGTTCAACGTTTAAATTGTGATGTCAATTCATCAGCATCCCTGCGGAACCCTGCGTTCCTTGCGTCTATGCGGTAAGAATTACTCCTCTTCCCATATAAGACCCGTCCTGGGTTAGCTGAAAACCCTCCAGTCGCAATCCAGTCTCATGCATCGATTGACATTACAAATATCTATAGGCAGGAATGGGGGCGGTAATAAAAATCAAACAACTACCTATGAAATTCAAATACTTCGAGAATGCTTAGTCCACGTCAGCGTTGCGGAATTTGGTAGGGCTAACCCCGGTGTGTTTCTTAAAAAAGTTGTTAAAGTGAGTCGCTTCAGTAAACCCTAAGGCGTAAGCGATCTCGGCAACGCCCCACTTGCTGTGACGCAAGAGTACCTTGGCCTCCTGAACAACGCGTTCAGCGATAACAACAGTAGTGGTTTTTTGAAGCGTCTCTTTTACGGCCCTGTTCAGATGATTGACATGGATATTCAATTGATCAGCAAACTCTGACGCTGAGCGAAGTTTTATCGCCGGGTGCTGATCATCGATCGGAAACTGGCGCTCCAGCAACTCAACGAACAATGCGGAGATCCGGTGCGACGCATTAATCGTCTGTTTTTCCTGATCGATCCCTGGCTGCAGTTTCAGTCCGAAGTGAAGTAGTTCAAAGATCAGGTTACGGATAACATCATACTTATATTTGTATTCAGAGGTAAACTCTGATTCTATACGGGTAAAGATGTCCGTCACTGCTGTGACTTGTTCATCAGTCAATTCGAAAACATGCTTTCCATTTGGCTGAAAAACTTCATATTGATTCAACTGGCCGTATTGATGAAAAAGCTGTTGATTAAAAATACAATAGATGCCTTCGTGGATCCTTTCGAGATGTTCCCATTTGTATGGAATAAATGGATTTGAGAACGAAAGTGCTTGTTTCTTTATTTCGATTTTGCGGTCGGCAAAATGTACTTCGCTATTTCCTTTGACCAGCATGATCTTGTAAAAATCCCTTCGGCGATAGGGAATATTTGTGGGTTTGCCCTCGATGTATGGTTCTAGTCTGAATAGATTGAAATGGCCGATCTCGCCGGAGACAATGCCAGGCACCTGATCAAATTTTCGTTTATAAAACTCCTGTAAGGATTCAATCTTTTCCATTGACAATGGTTAATGACACAGACTATGCTCTCTTAGCGATGCATCCTGAACGAAGTGCGAGGTCAATAACTTTTTTTACCGCAAAGACGCGAAGGCGCTAAGTATTCGCAAAGGTAATACTGTCAGTTGGCAACTTACATTACATTCGCGATGGAGTCAATTGAAAGTCTTTAGCGAACGGTTGGTTGTAATAACGTTTGCCTGTAGCCTTATATAATGCATTCGCAAGTGCGCCAAATACCGGAGGGAACAATGGCTCACCAAGACCTGTTGGATCATGCTCGTTCTGCACGAAATGAACCTCGATTGCTTTCGGTGCCTCTTTCTGTCTTATGAGACGATACTGATGGAAGTTGCTTTTCTGCGGCACTCCGTCCACAAAGGTAAGTTCGCCGAACAATGCGTTCCCGATTCCATCGATGATACCCCCTTCGCTCATGTTCGCTGCTGAATCCGGATTGACAACAATACCACAATCCACAGCGGCAAAGACCTTATTGATCACGGGCGTGTTCTTCTTGACCTCGAGATCAAGCACTTCTGCAACATATGTATTGTGACAGAAGTATGCCGATACGCCACGGTGAACGTTCGGTTGAGTTTCACTCCATTTTGATTTTTCTCTCACCAATTTCAAAACGCCTGCATATCGGTCAGCATCGTAGTCGTTGTTCGTTCCGACGGGCTTGGTTTTTGCCCGCTCGAGGAGCTCTAGACGAAAGGCGATCGGATCTTTTCCTGCAAGTTCTGCCAACTCATCCAGGAACGACTGCTCTGCACCGGCGATGAAGTTTGATCGTGGTGCACGGAATGCTCCAATGGTAATGTTCGACTCAAGTGCCCAACCTTCTGCAAGGTAGTTATCAACGGCACCTGCAGGGAAGCGGTTTGCGTGAACAGCATGTTCCGGAATGCCGCCACCGCGTACATGGAATGCGATAAGATTATTATCCTTATCGAGTGCAGCTTTGTATGTTGCGGTGTAAGTCGGCCGGTAGATGCCATAGGTCATGTCATCCTCACGTGTGTAAACCAGCTTAACAGGAGCACTCAGCTTTTGCGAGATCACAGCAGCTTCGACCATGTGGTGACAGTATGCACGTAAGCCAAATCCTCCACCCATTCTTGCAAGCTTGATATGGATCTTTTCTTTTGGAAGACCTAATCTCGCCGAGAGTGTTCGCGAAATAAATTCAGGCGCCTGCGTTGGTCCATAAATTTCAGCTTTATCAGCAGTGACGTTTGCGAAACAGTTCACGGGCTCCATTGTATTATGAGCGAGATATGGCGCCGTATACGTTCGCTCGAGAACTTTAGCAGCACTCTGAAACGCTTTCTCCGGGTCACCATCTTTTCGCAATACATTGGCCGTCTTCTTACTCATCTCCAGCATTCGCGCATTATGCCCCTGTGTGCTTTCCAGACCTGCGGGGATCTTCACCGTCTCCTTTCCTCCGCGCCCTTCGACAACAATGTTGGAATCGACAATATTTTCCCACTCAACTTTTAAGGCCTTTTTGGCGTTCATCACTTCCCATGTGGAATTGCCAGCGACAACGACCAATTCGGTGAAGGTAGTGGTATCGAAACCATTGCGCTCGTAATCGTCGGCGAGTGTTTTTATAACGAACACATCTTTGATACCAGGCATCGACTTTGCGGCAGAGTCATTTACCGATTTAACCTTTTTACCAAATGCAGGAGGATGCACGATCATCGCGATCAACATTCCCTCTTGCTTATAATCCATTCCGAACAACGGCTTGCCTGTGACGATGCCATGTCCTTCCACATTCTTCTTCGACGTGCCAATTATCTTGAAGTCGTTGATCTTTTTTAAGGGCACATCTTTTGGAACCGACATGGTTGCAGCCTTGGATGCCATTTCGCCGTAGCCCGCTTTCTTTCCGCTTGACTTGTGAAGTAGTTCTCCAGCCGAGGTTGTAATTTCATTGGCGGGAACGCTCCACGTTTCAGCTGCCGCATTAACCAGCATTTGCCGTGCTGTAGCCCCTGCCGTTCGCAACGGTTTCCAAGCCTGTCTCACGGATTGACTGCCACCGGTAAACTGGCGCGCGAATCGTTCGGGATAAAAGTCGGCCTGCTCCACGATAACGTTTTTCCAGTCGACGTCCAATTCGTCGGCAAGCATCATGGGTAACGTTGTCTTTACATTTGATCCAAATTCAGGATTGGGTGCCATTAGAGTAACGACACCATTTGCTTTTATCTTTATGTAGCTGTTAAGCTCGGACCATTCTTCCGCCAGCGCTGATGCATCACCTGAGGGTGGCGTGAATCCTTCCGCCCAACTGAAAGTTAATAACATACCTCCGCCTGCAAGTGCCGAGACTTTCAAAAAAGATCTTCTATTTATGGTAGTTTTCATGGGTCACTGATTCATGGTTAGATGATTATGCGTTGGAAGCGGTTTTTACGGCGGCCTTTATCCTTAGATAAGTTCCACATCGGCAAATGTTACCGTTCATCGCCGTTTCAATTTCCTCATCACTGGGTTTCGGATTTTTCTCCAGCAAAGCAACAGCCGTCATGATTTGTCCTGCCTGGCAATAACCACATTGCGGAACATCATGTTCCAGCCATGCTTTTTGGACAGGATGGTCGCCATTTTCTGAAATACCTTCGATGGTGGTGATCTTTTTATTGGCCACGGCGGACACCGGCATTACGCAAGAACGAACAGCGCTGCCTTCGAGAATGATCGTACACGCTCCACATTGAGCCATCCCGCATCCGTACTTGGTACCGACCAAATCTAAATGGTCGCGCAGCACCCAGAGGACCGGGGTCTTAGGATCAACATCCACTTCGTGTTTCTTGCCGTTGATGTTCAAACTTATCTTTGCCATAATATGAGGTTTACTGTAGATACTTCAGTTAAAAGCCATTAAGCAACTTACACTCAAGTGATGTGAATAACTTACATTTTTCAAGCAGGAAATTGTAATATTC
>DASVBA010000331.1:0-4939 GCA_036376095.1 Chryseolinea sp. | reverse complement strand
GTTGCTGACGGTCTTTCACAAGTTTTATCAATGATTTTATTTTTTAGAGCATTGAAGAGCCTGGAAGCGATCCAATCGCAGCGATCTGGTTGAACGAACGGTCGAATTTAATTTCAATCCTTGGCGGCTATTGGAGTTAGTTAGTACGATATGTATATCGGTCGTGGAGTACCGGAATGCCTACACAGCCAGGCCGGACAATAATTGACTACGGAAATTGGACAACAGTCTTCGCCTTCCAAATATCCGCTTGGTTCAGGTTTAAGCCTGTCAAACTCGCTCAGTAACACTTACTTTAATACAGCACAGGATACCAAAGGAAGGTATCTCGATGGTGATTACATAAATTTGATGGTCAAAATACCGACATAAATGAAAGATTGCAATTTCCGTGAGTTGAGATTAAACTTCAGGTACCTGCTTGTGAGTATCATATTGTTGTCGCTAGTCAAGGTAGCGACTTGTCAAACAAAAGGTCAGTGGATTATCAACTATGGGGAGGATGAGTTCGCAGAAGAAGCGTTGCTTGATTTGCATTACCTGAACGAAGGGACTGCGGGAGAGAACGGCTTTATTCGGCTGGCAGCCAATGGCCGTAGCTTTGAGACCTCGAATGGAAAACCCATCCGTTTTTGGGCGGTTAATGGCGGTGAGAATGCGAGAGACATGAACGACGCAGAGCTTGCTACATTCGCACGCTTTCTTGCGAAAATTGGGGTAAACCTGATCCGCTATCACGGAAGTATTTGTTCATCAAAAGAGGGGAGCAACATGCACGATGTTGACATGGTGGAAATTAACAACATTTGGAGGGTGGTTGCTGCGATGAAAAAGGAGGGGATCTACACAGCGATAAGTCCCTTTTGGGCAGGGCACGTGTCAAATATTCCTTCTAGCTGGGGACTGGGCGACTATAAGGGAAAGGTACAACCATGGGCGCTAATGTATTTTAACACTCCTTATAAAGAAGCGTATAAAAAATGGGTCGAAGTATTGTACACACATAATAATCCCTATACAAATATTCCCTTGAAGGACGATCCAGCAGTCGCATTGATCCAAATTAAAAATGAAGACGGTGTTTTGTTTTGGACAATACAGGGAGTCCTACCCAGTCTGCTCGCAGATATTGAAAGGGGGTTTTACGATTGGTTAGTGGCAAAGTACTCATCCATTGACAACGCTTATGCAGCCTGGAGCAATACTATTCTCGAAACCGATGACGTTGAGGCGGGACGCATGGGTATTTATATTATTTGGGAAGCGACCCAGGCGCAATCCGGGGGCAAAGCCGTTCGTGTGGCGGACCAGGTAGAATTTTTAACTACACATCAACGGAATTTTTACAATGAAGTAGTCGACTTCTACAAGACTACATTGGGCTGCCAGCAGTTGATAAATGCAAGCAATTGGAAAACCGCGAGTAGTAATTACTTAAATGACGCTGAGCGATATAGCAATTCGGTCGCTGATGTCTTGGCCGTCAACCGGTATCATGACCCGCAGCACATTGGTGAAAACAGTGGTTGGCGCATAGACCCCGGACATAAGTACGTAGGCAAATCCGTGTTGTTGACACCTGAAAAATTACCGGTCAATATCAAACAACCTCTTGATAAGCCTTTCTTGGTGACCGAGAGTGGCTGGAACCTCCCACACAAGTATCAATCCGAGGGTCCTTTTCTCATCTCGGCATACATGTCCCTCACAGGCGTCGACGGATTTTTCTGGTTTGTGCCAACGGCTAAAGGCATCGATCCCTATCCATATTTTGATTTTACGAATTTCCCCGGCGGACAAAAAGCCATGCACCGATGGACAGCTTCTGTGCCTGGACAAATGTTGATGTTTCCAGCCAACGCGTTGTTATACCGCAGAGGCTACCTGCAGGAAGGGGCCCCTGTCGTGCAAGAAGAACGAACGTTGGCTTCATTGTGGAATTACACCCTCCCAATGATATCCGAAGAGAATGGATTTGACCCAAACCGCGACACGTGGGGTAATGGCAGTGACCCGGACGAAACACAAGTACCTCCGATTGCCTACCTGGCAGGACCTGTACAGGTGAAGTATGGAGGTCATCCATCCAATTCGGCCCTTGCTGCGAACTTAAACACACTGATGAATCTTTCTGAAAAAAGGGTTACAAGCAACACGGGCCAACTAAACTGGAACTATAAGGATGGAGTATGTACCATGAACGCTCCGTCGGCTCAAGGTGTTACTGGTTTCCTAAAAGCAAAATCTCCATTCTTATTATCGGATCTTACGATCGCCACCGATGATGAGTATGCAACTATTAACGTTGTGGCCATGGATGACGAACCGATTAAAACTTCGAACAAACTGCTCGTACAGGTTGGAACAGTCTACCGACCTACGAACTGGTTGGAAACGCCCGACAAAGTAATGATTGGGGACGTCGAATATGACGGTTTCAGAATACTCAACACGGGTGTGATGCCCTGGCGTGCGACCGAATCAGGCATCCGCATTACATTAAAAAATGTTGTCATTAAATCCGCTTTTGCGCTTAATATTCACGGCGAAAAGTCGGCCGAAATCTATGTAAAAAGAAACGATGCCGAAGGTACGACAGAGGTCCGTGTCCCAAAAGATGCCATTTATCTTGTATTGAACTCTGATGATCCCACAGTCGTAGTTGGTGCAGAAGATCAACGAAGGCAAAGTATCGACGTTTATCCAAATCCTGCAAAAGAGAACATTGTACTTTCGTTGCCCGAAAATCTCGGACATGAAACAGAGCTACAACTCTTTGATTCGCAGGGAAGACTAGTATTTCATGTCGAACGACTTGCGGCCGGCACTAATGAAATAGAATTCCCGTTACTGCCGACTGGTTTGTATTCATTAAGGATGGTTAAGCGCGGAAACATACTGTTATCGACAAAGTTGATCATCGATTATTAGACTCAATACCGTGACGATCCTACAGAGTCATCATTGGTGTCGTCATACAATGTGTGTGATTTTTTTAATCTTCCCGGGTCCAAACTATGAGTATTAAAAGTATAATTCGAGGATTATCCATGCTCAATTGGGATCTGTACCCGTACCGTTGTCCCTTGTCCATAAACACTTTCAATATCAATCGTGCCATTTAATTTGTTAACTGCACGCTTTACAATGTAAAGCCCAAGGCCGTTTCCTTTCGATCGTTCATTGCCCCTGAAAAACATATCGTACACATGCGGTAGAATTTCGGGCTCAATCCCTATTCCATTATCCTGAATTGTCAGCCGAATTCCGTGGTCCACGCTCAATGCCTCAATTTTTATAACAGGCGTTTTTTGGTGGTTAAAGATGATAGCGTTTTCCAGAAGATTATCGGAGATAATTTTTAAAATTGTAGGATTACTTACAAATGGCTCGACTTTCCTTGAATCTATATGGATTTTTGCTCCTGCTTGCGACGCGAGCTGCAATTAATCAATCTTAGACCTTTCAAGAATATCGCTTATTGAAATGCGGTTGCCGGTATAGGTGTTGTCGCGAATGTAACTGATAGCCTGGAGTTTGGTGAGCATATGATCCAGGTTGATCGCTGTATTCTTGACTTTCTCAAACAGATCCAGTACTTGTTTGTCACTGAAACTTATTTTGGCTACTTCCGCTAGCCCAATAAAGGTGGTAAGCGGCCGGCGGAAATCATGTGACGATCTGTAAAAGAAGGTGTCGAGTTCCTCGTAAGCCTTTCTCAACTCCGCCGTTCGGATGTGAACCTTCTTTTCAAGATCCATATTAAGTTCGTGGATGACCCGGTTGGCATCGATCAATTCTTCCGATTGCGTGGCCAGTTCCTCCTTTTGTTCGGCCAGATCGTAGTTTGTCAGCAAGGTGTTCGATTCGTGAAGCCCGTTTCGACTGCACTTCGAGTTCTCCTTTTTGAGTTTCTACATTGCGGTTTAATAGTTTTATCCTTCTGTAGTATGTGAATATTATGAATGCCAGGCCGGTAGTCAGGAAGACACCAAGGATCGCGAGAACGATAATTGTTCGTTGCGTCTCTATTTGTTGATTTTGTTGAGCTATATTTTCATCCTGAATACTTTTGTTAAGAGTGAGAATTTTGTATCTCGCGGTCGCGCTTTTCAATTTCATAGTTTCCTTGAAGGGCGGTGATTCGGCTAGTGAGAATGGCGTTTTGAACGGAGTCCTTAGTCGCCTCCAGCCTCACCGAATAGGTCAACGCTTCTTGCGTTAGTCCTCGCATTCTGAGAATCTCCCGCTTCTTTGACATTGCTTCCGTAAGTACAATGCCCAGCCCGATACTTTTCGACAAGTTTATTCCTTTGTCGAGGTAATATTCGGCTTGACGAAAGTCGCCAAGCTTACTATGAATGCTTCCCAGGTCCCTGTAAACCCATGCGAGTCCGCTCTGGTGCTGCGCATTTTGTTCCAACTCAAGACTCTGGTGCTGAATATCCAATGCCTCTTTAAGCTTGCCTTGTGCTTCGAGTACTTCGCCAATGTTTCCCAATGTCGCCGCCTCTCCAATCTTATCTGAGTTTTCTCGCCTGATCGCGAGCGCCTTGTTAAAATTTTCTAATGCATCGGGGTAAGCTCTGGTTGCTTTAGCGATCAAGCCAAGTAGGTTGTGTCCAATGCTGATTTCCGCCGGCCATGAATTATCGCCTGCCATTTCGAGCGCTTCGTCAACGAACTGCGTTGCCAGATCAAATTGCCGTAAGCGATAATAGTTCCATGCGATGCCGAGCTTTGATCGCATTCCTTCATGGACAAGTTTTTTTTCGTCGGATATCTTCAACGCTTCAAAATAATTCGCAAGACTGACATCATATAAGCCTGACTCCAGCGTGCTAAGGCTAAGTTTCGCTCTAACAAGACCAAAGCCCCGATGCAGCAATTTCTTTGCATCAAAGATGGAGTGCAGAACCACACATACGCTCCGCTTCAC
>DASVBA010000330.1:0-6186 GCA_036376095.1 Chryseolinea sp. | reverse complement strand
AGCGGCCTTGGTTTGTCTGTCAAGGTGAATAGCACAGCTGCGCTCACAACAGACGTCAGAGGAACATTGCGTCAGGGACCTGTTTCCGTGAACGTCACAACACAAAACCCGGATCCACTGAGCGACGACGGTTGGAACCTTGTCGGTAACCCATATCCTTCAGCAATTGATTGGGACAATATCACCGTGCCGGCAGGGATAGAAAACGCGGTTTACATTACTGATAATTTTAACAATAGCGGCCAGGGTTCAGGGATACAACGTGTAAGCTATGTCGACGGTGTTGCAACGCCAGCCGGTTATGATGGTCGAATTGCGCAGGGGCAGGCGTTTTGGGTAAAGGCTACTGCGAACACCGCTTTGAATTTTACGGAATCAGCGAAAAGTCCAACAACCGATACTCAGTTTTATCGCGAAGGCGACGTTCCGAATGTACTCAGAATAGTCATGAAGGGGGCAGGTTTGAATGATGAAGCAGTGATAAGAATCAGAGACGGGGCAACGGCCAAATTCGACGGCAAATACGATGCGCATAAATTCTTCGAAGGTGAGTTCAAACTGAGCACTTTAACTTCGGATAATGTTAAGACGGCAATTAATGCCTTGGGAACATCGGATTGTGGCACGCCTGTACCGTTGGTTCTTGAAGGTGCATCTGTTGGGCAATATCAATTCAATTTCAATGGCATTGAGTCGTTTGAAGGCAACATCGGAATTGTCCTCGAGGACCTTTTGGAAAATAAGACTATAAGTGTGGGTACGGAGGAATCTTATGCGTTTTCTATCACTGAAAGCGACATAGAATCCTTGAGCTCCAGATTCCGCATAACGATCAGTGCCCCGAATGTTAACACTCTGGTTAAAGCAACGGGGGAAAGTTTATGCGAGGACAAACCAACAGCTGTGATCACAATCAAAGATTCAGAAGAAGGCGTCCAGTATAGGGCAACTTGGAAAGGTGAGATGTTGTCAACAACCGAAATAGGAACGGGATCTACCCTTCAACTACCCGTCAATACTAACACGCTGGGCTTTGGTGAGAATATAATAACAGTCTGGGCAACTTCAGGTTTGTGTTCGCAAGCTGCGTTGGTAGAAAGTCCGGTTATTACGAAGATAAAGAAGGAAAAGATCAGCTCGGTCTTCGATGGAGTGATTTGTACTGAGGGAACCACGACTCTTATTGCTACAGGTGCTGCTGAAGGCGGGTTTTACAATTGGTACGAGGACCTGGCTAGCGGCGCACCTATCGCCGGTCAGCAATCAGCGCAATTCACAACACCGGTACTTACAAAAACGAAAACCTATTATGTAGCGGCCGTTAATTCATTGGGCTGTGAAAGTGAACGCGTTGCTGTTAAGGCGGTCGTATCTTATCCCGACAATGTATCATTGACTTTGGTAGATAATCTTACACTAAAATCCGACCATAGCACTGGCAATCAATGGTATCTGAATGATGTTTTGTTAGATGAGACATCCGATGTCCTACATATAGCGGAACCAGGTGTATACACGCTAACGGTTGACCAGGGAGGCTGCTTAGTATCCGCTTCGAGAGAAATTACCGAAATCGCGTTTGAGGGTGGCACAAATCTTGAACCGGTGATAACAATCTATCCTAACCCTACACAAAATAAGGTGTATATTCAGGTTAGATCTAAGAACGACAATGTCAAAGCTGTGATTTTAAGCCCGACAGGAATGGAAATGGATTCGAAGAGCCTTACCGGCGATAATGGCATCAAAGAGGGTGAATTCGATTTAAATGCCTATGCAACAGGCATCTACAATGTCAGAGTCATAGATGGGTCAAAACAATCAATCAAAAAAATTGCAAAGGTTAACTAATGAAGGTCCTCGTTTTACATTTCATTTTCATTCTATTTATAGTCTTTGAAAGTTTCGGTCAGCCCCCTGGAAACGGCCAGCCGCCCGGCAACCCCGTGCCGATCACCGGCATTGAGATCCTGCTGGCAACCGGCGGCGCATATGGAATCTATCGTCTGACCCGCAAAGTAGGTAGTAAGAATAGGAAAACTTGATTCGCGCATTCTTTAATAGGCTCACAGTACTTCCCCGCGGTGTGGTGATCCTCATCGATCAGTTGCTGATCGTCTTTTCTGTGGGCCTTGCCTTCCTGTTACGGTTTAATTTTAATGTGGAAGAAATTCGACACTTTAACCCATTTTTGGGGACAGTGTTGTGCATCGCGTCAGCCTTGTTGGCGACTTTAATCACTAAAAGTTACGCTGGAATTGTCAGATATACGGGAATGCAGGATGGCCTTAGAATCGTCGGGACCGAACTTCTAAGTCTGCTATTGATAGTGATTTTTAACCTGGTCTACTATTACAATTTCAAAAAGAATGTCATCCCATACTCTGTTGTCTTCATATCATTCTTTATTTCGTCTTTACTGCTCTATCAATATCGACTACTTGTTAAAAGCATTTTCACGCTTGTAAAGTCAGATGCGGCTCAACGCGCGTCTGTTGTCATTTTTGGTGCTGGCGTTGCAGGTTTTCTAACCAAGCAGGCGATAGAGGGAGACGTTTCCAGCACATTTAAGCTGGTCGGTTTCCTCGACGATGATTCAAAGAAGAATAATAAGGAGATCAATGGCACAAAAATATACAGCTTTGACCGGCTTGGAGAACTAACGAAAAAGCATAAGATCAAACAGTTGATCATTGCAACAAAAAGCATAACCATTGAGCGAAAGAACGAAATTGTCGATGTAGCCCTTCAACTACATATTAAAGTAAGTTATGTGCCGTCATTTGAGAAATGGTTGCGTAATGAGTGGGACTTAAAGCAAATCCGAGACATTCATATAGAGGATCTGCTGGGTAGGGAGGTTATCAGTCTGAACAATCCGCAGATCGAAAAACAAATTCAGAGTAAGGTTATTTGTATCACAGGGGCTGCTGGTTCGATTGGCTCAGAGTTGGCGCGGCAGGCGTTGGCGTACAAGCCCTCGGTCATGGTATTAATTGATCAGGCCGAGTCTCCGTTGTATCAGGTCGAGCGCGAACTGAGAAGCAAAAACCAACAAACAAAGATCATGGTTTTTGTAGCGGACATCTGCAATAAGATCCGCATCAATAACATCTTCCGTGAGTTCAAACCAGAAATGATCTTTCACGCTGCGGCGTACAAGCATGTGCCGCTGATGGAAAGCAATCCGTCTGAAGCGGTTATGGTAAATATTTTTGGGACCAGGTTGTTGGCTGATCTGGCCATGGAGCACAACGTAAAGAAGTTTGTGATGATTTCAACGGATAAGGCCGTTAATCCAACAAATGTAATGGGCTGCACAAAGCGTATCGCGGAAATTTACGTGCAGTCCCTCGGTATGCATTATAACAGGCTTGGCTTGGGAAGAACATCCTTTGTGACTACCCGTTTTGGTAACGTACTGGGTTCAAATGGTTCCGTGATTCCAATTTTCAAGGAACAGATCATGAAAGGAGGGCCCGTTACGGTCACTCATCCCGAGATCACCCGATTCTTCATGACCATACCAGAAGCCTGTGAACTGGTGATCGAGGCTGGCTGCATGGGCCAGGGCGGGGAGATATTTATTTTCGACATGGGTAAGCCAGTCAAGATCTATGATCTTGCAAAAAAGACGATCCTGCTTTCCGGTAAAGAGTTGGGCAAAGACATCGAAATAGTTTTTACCGGGCTACGGGACGGCGAAAAATTGTATGAAGAATTGTTGAACGATCAGGAGAATACATTGCCGACACATCATGAAAAGATCTTGAAGGCGCATGTTTCTGAATACATGTACGATAGTGTTTGTCAACATTTGAATTTGCTGGAGGACTTAATGACCGACCGCAATGAATTGAAAATGGTTGCTCTCATGAAGGAAATAGTACCGGAATTCAAAAGCAACTACTCTAGGTTTGAAGTCCTCGACACTCCCTAAGTCATCGCTCTCCTCTGGGCAGTTAACGTTTCCTATATAAATTTGGAATGAATAGTAAGTATAGAAATTTCTTCTGACTCGTTATCAATCAATTAGTCGTCCGGGCTGCTTGCCTAAGATTTTCTCCGTTAGTATAAAACTAAAAATGGCCATTTCCTTCCTTTGAAATAAGCCGCGGTTTAATTTTAAACTATGTTATTAATCATCAAGAAAGTCGTCTTTCTTGTTGGATTAACGTTGTACATTACTAGCGCACATAGTCAAACCGTTACTTCAACGAGAAATGGTGTATGGAGTGACCCTGCGACGTGGTCGTCAGGAGTCGTTCCAACATCTGTCAATGCAACCGGGATTGTTATCGATCACGAAGTAGAACTACCGACCTTGTATGTGGTTGCTGTAGTTAACCTGATCATCAACAATAAGCTGACTTTAAGAGGTTCATCACAGCTGGATATCTTGCCGGACGTGTTCCCAAGTCCGGATCTCTCAGTGCTGGGTACGTTAGTTAAAGAAGAAGGTGCGCTTTTGAATGGTACTTCGACCGGGAATACCACGTTTGCATCAGGATCAACATATATTCACCAGCAAGGCCCGTTGGGGTTTATCCCTTACGCAACATGGGACAAATCATCAACATTCATTATAAACGGTTTTAAGGATAGTGGATACATCAACATTGCTCACAGTGATTCCTGGAAACAAATATTTGGAAATGTAGTATACGATTGTCCTCAGCAGTCAATCTTTGTGGTTGACCTCAACGGATATCTAAGAAACATTGCTGGTGATTTTGTCATTAAGAGCACTAATAACAAAACACTTAGGTTGTCGACGACACAAAACCCGTCAATCAATATTGGTGGAAGTCTGCTTGTCGAAGGGGCGTCCGAGCTGTGGTTCAGCACCAATGGGACGTCGACTGTCGTAAACGTTCAGGAAGACTTTGTATATACATCAACATCGTCTGGTCCGACTTACCTAACCACACGGGGGATGATAACCGTTAATGTATCAGGCAGTCTCGAATGGCGCTCACCCGGACCGTTACGAATGGCCTCAAGTAGTGCAGACAGTCTGGGCTTGCGACGAGCGGTACTCAATCTGAAAGGAAATCTTACCCTCGGTCCGGGCGTATTCATTGCACCACCACTGGGTAGTGGTATTGGAAAAATTGTGTTCAACGGTTCAGCTATTCAGTCAGTAAATGCCTCGTCCACCGGTTCATCATTTCAAGGTAATTTGGATTATACGGTCGAGTCAACTTCAATAGTAGACCTGGGAACGTCTGCCTTGTCAAACACAACAGGATCCTTAAAGGTAGCAGGAACTTTAAGGGTGGGATCATCAGATCCCTTGGGCGCAATTCAACTGGCAAACAAGGGGAATATCCTTGTATCCGGCACAAGGTATTATGAGCCGGGATCAACCATCGTATATGCTGGCACTTCGCCTCAATGGATTGGAAATGGACATCCTGTCGACGCCGGCGTTAACGTAATTATCGACAATCCAACCACAACGACATTACTTCAGGATCTTCTGTGCAGCGACCTTCACATTTCTAGCGGAACTTTTTCTGGTGGACCTCATACGGTTTCGGTTCATGGTGACGCACGTGCAAATGCTCTGACGGTTTTGGATATCGAGTCTATTCGGCTTGAGGGTAGCGGAGATCAATCGGTCGCTTTTGAAAACATCGTCGTTAATAACATAGCCATTAATAAATCTTTGGGATTCGTGTCATTTATTGAACCTTTCAAGTTGCGTGGTTTACTGGAGGTGGAGTCGAATAATACACGGGTCGAATCGAATGGCAATCTTACCCTTCTCTCCACAGCAGATGACGGGTCGGGATCGGCACGCGTTGGACCTCTACCCAATGGGTCAGAAATCATTGGAGATGTGACAGTGCAACGGTTTATGAGCGCAGAGGGCAGGATATTCCGATACATTTCTTCGCCAGTAAAAGAAGCATCTGTTGCATCCTTAATGGATGATTTTGCTATCACCGGAAAATTTGCAGATCCAACAACCGGTAGCGGAGTGAATTCGCAAGCACCTTCATTCTATTATTATGACGAATCCGGTGGAAGTCTTCAAAGCGGATGGAAGCCATATCCGACCGTCGGGCTCGCGAAGGATAATCCTTTAGAGCCCGGTCGCGGTTACTGTGTGCTTCTGCGCCAATGGGCGACCCCAATCGTCTGGGATGTTGTCGGAACCTTAAACCAAGGGGATATTCA
>DASVBA010000320.1:0-2761 GCA_036376095.1 Chryseolinea sp. | reverse complement strand
TGAAACCCTCGAGATATACGCATTTATGGAAGCCGCGGATGAATCGAAACGCAAGGGCGGAAGTGTGAAGCTGAAGGATGTCATGGAGAAAGCGGGCGCTGTTGGCCGGTAATCGTTATCCGTTATCCGTTAATCGTTAATCGTTAATCGTGGGCGTGGGATTCGGGTGTGGGGGAATCACTCCTTCAACGGATTTTTGGCGTTTGTGAAGGTAGCCCAAGGATCTCCTACTTCGAATCCGGCAAAGGAGATAGTAAAGAATAACGTTGAGGTTGATCCCGTTTCAGACGCTAAGGGTAAGCATCAGCGCAGGCCGCTATCCATACGAAGTGAGTCGGCTTGTTGCTTCTTATAGTCGGCCTCGATCTTCTTCTTGTTTCGCTTGATATTTTCTTTGATCGATTTCGGCATATAGTGTTTAGAACCAGGCTTAGGGCAATCCCACTCTTCTACCGACACGTTCTGGATAAACCGGACATCATTTAACTTAACATCTTTCCGTTCGGTCTCAGCCTCTGCCTGATTTGCCTTTGCTGAAAGAGCGGACGCAGAAGGGCGATAATGCTTTTGAAGTTTTACCGTTTTGATTTTCGGGCATGGGATTCTACCACCCTGGCAGGCTGAACAGATGAGGATAACGCCGATGATAAACCGTATGGACATTGGTACTCTGTTTAATCCCTCTTTCCGGGGCCTCTCTATATAATAAAGGGTCCACCCCTGCTTTATTGTGTATAGAAATTTATAATTTTTTCGATAATTCTCTCGCTATAGGTTGTATGAATGGCCAGATCTACTAAATCTCGGGTCATTAGGACCAACACGATGCAGTCAGGTTACACAAGCATCATAATGATTCTCAACAAGATAAGGGCGGTATCGAAGTTTAAGTTCCCGTCCACGGGTTATTTATTCCCGCGGTCAAAACCATCACTACCGCAGCGCCTTTACGGCATTCGCCCCCCGCGGAACGCAGCGTATGACAGCTGATCGTCAGTAACTCGATCGCAAGCGCGGGCAGGCCACCCGCTAAGACCACAACGGATTGATGTAAAGTTTAGCAGGCATCTAAACAACAACCAATATGTCGCTGGACCTCATGGCCAAAACTATTTTGCCATTCCCATCCGATTGAATTTATATACTTGTAGTCCTTTCTATTTAGCGCAACGGTTACCTTAATTTAATAGTTTAAGTTTAGTCAACGATATTACGTTTATGCAATCAGCCATTGTGACAAAAATACTGCAACGTATCGGCCAGCCCGACCTTGCACGCATTCTCACTGAAGACCTTACGGGAACGGAACTCAATACCCTCCTTCTCGACGTATTCCGCGTTACTTCATCAAAGCTTTCCGCTCCACAACTTCTCAACCGTTATCAAACAAACCGGTTTGTGAAGCCCGCCGATCTTCCTGCACTCGAACTGAAAAGAATGGAAGTTGATGTGTTGGAACTGTTCACCAGATTTTCTTTTGAACCGATAGAACTGTCACCGGTCTCTGTTCTTGGATCGTGTTCCGTTGTGGCCACGGCAGATCAGAACAAGATCCTTTCTGCGTTGCGCGGGACTGAAGTACTAGCGGATGCTACAAACTCGATTGCACTTCATATTTGTGATCTGAAGCAAAACAAAAGTCTGGCCTCTGTCGACAGGATCAGTTTTGCCACTATACAACGCCACATCCGTACGCAGCAGATCACAGCTAAAGGATTTACACCGCATTTTAAGATCGGGTGCCTTGTTACCGCGGGTATTGATAACGGTAGTTTTTCATTTGAAAAGGAAGCCCTTCTGCAACATATTGTTGCGATGAAGGAATTGTACATCAAATACTACAATGTTGACGGTATCAGCTTCCGGTTTCTTTGTCGTAAGAATGGATACGATTCAAGTGAGCGCCTCGCAGAACAGGTAAAGGAATTTGTCATAGGAAGGCATCCGGAATTATCCATCGATATTGTGAAGTCGCCTGAAAAAGAAATCGATTATTACAAAGGCATTCAATACAAGGTTGATATTCACATCAAAGGCAAAACTTATGAAATTGGCGACGGTGGATTTGTGGACTGGACCCAGCAACTTCTTCAAAACAAAAAAGAGAGGATGTTATCCACCGGAATAGGATTTGATTTTATGTACCGGATCATGCGGGGAGATGTTTGAAACACCCCTAAATCGGGACTTAAATGCAGGCACTTCTTAAGTCGCCATTATTCAATCAATCTGCCTAACCAAAGATTACCACGAATTCAATGCAATGAGCTGACTATCCACCTCCATCAGGTGGAGTATTTTGGAGCACTCTTGCCTTTGCTTCGGCTGAAGTAATCACTGGGATGATTTCAAATTCGACGAGATCATCCCAGTTGCTGGTCCATTGCCTCAATTCTTCCTCTGAGGGACTCTCCATGACTTGATAACAGGTTTCGATGCGCTCATCGATCCAACTGTTCACATAATTCACGCTCTCAGGCGCCATCCTTCCCTTTTCATCAAAGCGTTTGTATAACTCCTTTATTTTTCCTGGACGAAAATGCTCAATGACCATGTACAGCATACTATGAAATTGTTGATTTATTTTGAATCGTCGGAACTGCCGGAACGACTACAATTTCCGAATAAAGAACGAAAAAAGTGAGGTTGTTCAGGGATGCGAGTGACAATTATCATCGTTTTTACAATAACTGTTATCTTTATTGCGATGACATTACAACCATGAAAAATATCCTTGTACCCGTGGATTTTTCGCGCGCTT
>DASVBA010000313.1:0-7751 GCA_036376095.1 Chryseolinea sp. | reverse complement strand
ACGTCCTCTCTTCAGGTATTGCAGGCAGTATGGTGGCTAACCGGGGGGTTAAAAACCTTCAGCCAGACACCGTCCGGAACATCCTGATCGCGTGGTTTCTTACGTTGCCGGTCGTAATGATCATGGCAGGAACCCTCTTTTTGCTGTTCAGATCCATCTTTTAGGTTTTTGAAGGCGTTTTTCCAGGGTTCGAACTGCAAATCAGTCAAAATTTAGAGTTAAATTAAGTTTCACTTCATGATCGCCTGTTATGGAGTAATCTCTTTCATTTTGAAAGGTTCATGGAGGTGTTGAAGTTACATTTAATGTCGCAAGGGGATATAGAGACGAATTCTTGACTATTCCCGATTTATGTCCTGGCTTTAATCTATGCGATCTGTACTCGTCATATTAGGCTATCTGCTGGTTGTCCTCACCGTAGATGCGAGTGGCCAAATGATGGACGATTTTGCCACCACAGATGAAGACGATCGCGTAACGTTCAATGTCACCGACAACGACAACGTATTTCTCCCGCTGCCAAACACTGTTGATCTGAATACCTCAGTTCCCGGACGCCAAACCACGGCATCTACGAGCGAGGGAAACTATTCTGTAAATAATGATGGAGAGGTCACCTTTAATCCCGCCAACAACTTTTTTGGCTCATCGTCTCTGCAGTACTCCATGAATTATGGTTTTTTCGGGCTGACCGTCGGTACCGCTACGATCAATGTGACCATCAACTCTGTAAACGACCGTCCTGTCACCAAGGATGATGAGGATGTTACGGATGAAGATGTGCCGATCACTGTCAAGGTGCTGGATAATGATTCAGATATAGATGACGGTATTAATCCAGGGTCGATAGTGATAACCGAAACAGAAGGAGGCACATTTATTCCCAATTCCTCCGGTGAAGTTTCTTTCACACCCACTCCGGAATTCTTTGGAGATGCCAAAGCAAAATATACGGTACAGGATTTTGCCGGAGCAACGTCGAACAGATCAGACATCAAAATTAAAGTTCGGTCTATAAATGATCCACCCGTGGCAGTTGATGATGCTGCAGTCACGGATGAAGGTGTTCCCATTAAAATAAAAATTCTCGTTAACGACTATGACATTGATGGATCGATAGAACCATCAAGCGTATTGATAACAGGTGAGACGGGCGGTTCTTTTGTTGCCAATAACAACGGAGAAGTAACGTTCACGCCAGATGCCGGTTTCAGCGAGGCCACCGCGAGCTATACCATTCAGGACGATGACGGGCTTGGATCAAAATCGGCAACTATAACGGTCACTATAAACTCCGTTAACGAACCGCCCGTAGCCACCAACGACATTGTTAGTATGGAGGAGGACGCTTCGCCGCTTGTGATAGACGTGACTGTCAATGATACAGATGACAAAGGAATAAATCTGGCATCGGTAGTTCTCACGAATATGGTGAACGGCACATTCGTTGCCAATTCGTCGGGAAAGGTGACCTATACACCGCCACCTAATTTTTATGGAATAGCAAGTGCAAAATATACAGTAAAGGATAACGAAGGTGCGGTTTCAAACGAGGCGACCATAACGGTAACCGTTAATGCCAAGAACGATCCGCCGTCATTCGATCCGATTGCCAATCAGCGGGTTTTGAAGAACGCAGGAAATAAAACGGTCACGATCACTGGAATAACGGCTGGCCCACTCGAAACTGAAACGTTGACGTTCAAGGTCAACTCCAGTGCACCTGGAATTGTTCTTCCCACTATCACTTACAACGGAACTGCTAGTACGGCAACCCTTACGTTTAAACCTCAGCCCAATCAAACTGGTACAGCTACAATTACGGTGGAGCTTACAGACCAGGGAGGAAATAAATTTCCCAGACAATTCACGATTGATGTAATTGACGTCGAATTCACGTCGGAGCCAATAACCATTGCTGTAACTGGTCAGTTGTATGAGTATAAGATAGAGATCACTCCTGTGCCGGAGACACTAACCATCGTTGCTACTCAGAAACCCGCGTGGACAACACTTGTACCAGACGGCCCCAACAAAGCTAAGCTGAGTGGAACGCCACCCGGCAACGCACCACTTACCAACCCCGTTACACTTCAGCTGAAAGACGGAGCCACAATTCTTGATCAGCAACAATTCACGATTACCATCAACAGGCCTCCTACCGTAAGCGCTTTCGGAATTACTACCGTAGAGGATCAAGTGGCTGAATTCAGCGTTGATGACTTTGAAAATGCTTTCGCTGATCCAGACAATCAATCGCTTGCGGAAGTGATGATCACGACGCTTCCAGAGCACGGCACACTGAAATTGGGAGGTGTAGCGATAGTTGCCGGAGCCAGGATCCCATCAGGTTCAATATCCGGTCTAACTTACAATCCTGCTCCCGAATACAACGGTCTTGATGTTGCGTCCTGGAAAGGAAGCGACGGCTATAGTTTCAGCCAAAATGAGGCAGACATTAATTTTACAATCGCTCCTGCGAATGATGCGCCGGTTATAGATTTCATCGAATCTGAAGACCTGCAATACGAACTTGGAAGTGAAATGCCGATCAAGCTGACCTCCGGAATACGCATCAGCGACCCGGACGATCTTACGCTTGCAGGTGCTGAAATACGAGTAGACTTCCTGAAAAGTGATTATGAACCGGACAAAGAAGTGCTGTTATTCAAAGACACGCTTAACATCACTGGCCAGTTCAATTCCGCAGCCGGCATTTTGCTCCTGACCGGAAATTCAACTGTAGCAAACTATCAAGCTGCGTTGAGAAAAATCAAGTACAACTACGTTAACCTGGACCAGGTAAAACTCAGAAAAACGGTATTGTCCATCACCTTGGCAGATGGAGAAGATGTAAGCGCGCCGAAGTCAAGAACGATTGATTTGATCTACACATTCAAACACCTGGACATCCCCTCAGCGTTCAGCCCCAATGGAGATCTCGCTAACGAAGCCTGGGTTATCAAATCACCTAATACGACCGACGGCACTGTACCTTACACCGATGCGCTTGTACGTGTGTATAACAAAAGGGGACTCCTGGTGTATGAAGCGAAAGGATTCGAAAAACCGTGGGATGGTACCTACGGCGGCAAAGAGTTACCAGTAGATACGTACTACTATACAATCGATCTCAAATATAACCGTGTACGTTACAAAGGGGTCGTAACTATCCTGCGTTAATATATCGCTATTCCGCATATTGAATAGCCATTCTTTTTATTCTATCCTCAAGTTTTTCACTGGTAAGTTTTTCCCGAAGCCGGTCTACCATGATTGGAAATGCAAAAGGAGTTGGCTTCTCCGGACGGGTGATGATAATTTTTTGAGTTGCTATCCTTTCAAGCGACCGCCTCATTCTTGCTTCCTCAAGTTGAAAGTCCATTACCTCCTCGAATGCCTGCCTCAACAGGAGGTTATGGGCGTCGTAGTCGTGAAACACGTTGAAGAACAATTGTGAAGTGGATTGCAAATGGCGATCCTTCACGGGCTTGCCAGGATAACCTTTAAAGACCAGGCCGGAAATTGCCGCGATATCTCTAAACTTCCTTCGCGTCATTTCAGTGGAATTGATGCTGGCTTGTATGTCACTATACAGATTATCTACTCCTAAAACATTGGTTTCAATCGCTTCATCGATCGGAATGGGTTGATCAGATAAAAGCTCAAAACCGTAATCGTTCATGGCAATTGAAAATGTCAGCGGTTGAATTTGTGAGATGCGATACGCCATAAGGGCAGCAATACCTTCATGAACAAATCTTCCTTCGAACGGATACATCAGGACGTGATATCCTTCCGTGCTATGAAAATATTCGACAAGAAACTCGTTTTTCGCGGGCAGCAGAGACCTTTCTTTTTGTAATTCAAAGAGTGGTTTCAAGAAATGCATCTCCACATCCGTTTCGCTGCCATGAACGACCTCATCCAGCTTAATACGGATCATGTCACTCATCTGCGACGACAGTGGCATCCTTCCACCCTGCCATGAAGGAACGGCTCCTGACCTCTTGTTCGATTTTCGTACCTGCGCTTCCATCTCGATGATGCGGACCAGCTCAAGATTTCTTCCGGCAAACCAGAAGACATCACCGGGCCTTAATCTTGAAATAAAATATTCTTCAATGGTTCCAAGATACTTACCCGACAAAAGACGTACGAATAAAGAGCTATCTCCCACAATCGTTCCTACCGACAAACGGTGGCGCATTGCTATAGTCCGATTGACAACTTTGTAATTCCCTTTTTCTATAATCACCTTTCTGAACTCATCGTACGCCTGTAACGAATCGCCGCCCGTTGTAATAAAGTTCAGCAGCCAGTTCCACTCTTCTTGCGTTACCGATGAATACGCAAACGTGGACTTGATCTCTTCATATAGTTTATCGGGATCAAATCCGTCAGAAACTGCAAGGGTGATCATGTATTGCATCAAAACATCAAACGATCGAAGATAAGGAAACCGGTCCTCTACAATTTTTTGCGTTATCGCTTCCCTGATCGCGGCCGCTTCCATTAACTCAAGAGAATGCGTAGGAACAAAATAGATCCTGCTGACAGCGCCGGGTTGGTGTCCGCTCCGTCCCGCCCGTTGAAGAAATCTCGCAATACCTTTTGGGCCTCCGACCTGGACTACCGTTTCGACCGGCCGGAAGTCCACGCCAAGATCCAGACTTGAAGTGCAGACAACGGCCTTGAGTTTTCCCAGGTGCAATTGTTCTTCAACCCAGCCTCTTAATTCCTGACTAATTGAACCATGGTGCATTGCAATCAAGCCCGACAGTTCGGGTGCTTTATCAAGCATTTTGTGATACCATATTTCTGCAAACGACCTGGTGTTAGTGAATATAAGCGTCGTGGTACTCTTCTTGACGATATCGATAACTTTATCTAATAAGAGAATTCCAAGGTGCCCGGCCCACGGCATGCGCTCAAGAGAATCCGGCAGTACAGACACTACTTCAACCTTCTTTTCGATGTCGGCCTTCACCACCCGATATTTTTGCTCTCTGTAATAGTTACCCAGTAAGGCTTCCAACGCCTGGTCCATGTTACCTATGGTGGCTGAAATACCCCATACCTTTAATGAAGGTGAAATCGATTTTAACCGCGACAATGCAAGCTCCACCTGAACTCCCCGCTTGGAGCCCATCAGTTCATGCCATTCATCTGCAATGATCGCTTTTACATTCCTGAAAAACTCCTCATAACCTTTTTGAGCAAGGAGCAAATGCAGGCTTTCCGGCGTTGTGATGAGTAGCTCTGGCGGTTTTTCCTTTTGTTTTGCACGCTCTTTTAAAGTCGTGTCACCCGATCTCACTCCAATTTTCCATGGTAATTCCAACCCTTCAACTGCCCGATGAGCCGACAGCTCTATTTCTTTTGAGAGTGCACGGATAGGTGTAATCCATATTACCTGAAGTCCATTATTCTTTTGTGTTCTATAGCGCGGGCTATCGCGGATAAATTCGAGAAGCACCGGCACCATTAATGAGTACGTCTTCCCACTTCCGGTAGGTGCGTTCACCAACCCGTTTTGTCCATCAAGGTACGCTTGCCATGTTTCCAGTTGAAAGGCAAATGGTTTCCATCCTCTGGTTGTAAACCAATCTTTTCCTATTTTTAAATAATTAATTGCCATCTCCTCTTAAAAGTAGGATTTCCATGGGTGCAAAAAAACAATTTACCCTTACGTCTGTTAAAGTGAATTAAACGTTGGAAGATGGGTAAATATTCTATCAAAGAACTCGAACAACTGTCCGGGATAAAAGCGCATACGATCCGTATTTGGGAGAAACGACATAATATCATTGTACCTTCCCGCACTTCCACAAATATTCGCACGTATTCCGACGACGATCTTAAAAAGATCATCAACGTTTCACTGCTGAACAACTACGGCATCAAGATCTCTAAGATCGCGCAGATGTCGGAGACGGATATGAACGAGCGAATTCTCCAAATGGCTGAGATGAAGAATGATGCAGTCGTTCACATCGACCAGTTAATTGTGGCGATGATGGATATGGAAGAAGAAGGGTTCGAAAAAATTCTGGGCAACTTAACGCTTCGGTACGGCTTCCAAAAAACAGTTACAGAATTCATATATCCGTTTTTGGAACGCATTGGCATTTTGTGGCAGACTCATAATATCACCCCGGCACACGAGCATTTTATTTCCAACCTTATTCGCCAGAAGATCATTGTTGCAATCGACAGCCTTGCCATCCCGCCTAAAACAGCAAAGAAGGTATTGCTATTCCTTCCTGAACAGGAGATGCATGAGCTTGGCCTTTTATTTTATCATTATCTCACTCGCAAAGCAGGTCTGCGCACCTATTACCTTGGTCAAAGCGTGCCGCATGCGGATCTGCTTTCCATTTTCGCTTCGCATTCGCCCGACGTTCTGTTGACCTCCGTGACCACCTCTTTGTCTCCTTCGGTCGCCGATTACATTGAGAAGCTCGCTAAAGATTTCCCGTCTGTGCCCATACTCATGTCCGGGATTCAACTACGCGAATATCAGGGCGCCAAAATCAAAAATATCCAGACGTTTACCACAGCGCTGGATCTCCTCAAATACCTTTAAAATCTGCTTCCAGGACCTAATTCGTATATACCGGCGTCTCCGGCACTATAGTTTTGTTTAATTAATTAGATAAAAAGATAAACATTACTTGGGTATTCCCGTTTATTTTGTAGTTTTGTTTAACCATTATACTAAATCATTAGACAATTATGACAATGATAGAATTCAGCCACCAAATTGCGGGACTTCGGGGCGCCCTACAGGGGTTTACGAGAAGATTCACGCTGGACCGGGAAGAATCGCGGGACCTTGTACAGGATACCATGTTAAAGGCCCTGATCTATCGGGAAAAATTCCGCGAAAACACCAATCTGAAGGGATGGCTGTTTACGATTATGCGGAATACGTTCATCAACAACTACAGAAAGAACCGCCGGAATAAACCGCTAAGTGAACAGACCAAGGATTACCTTTTCCAGAGCACGGAAGATGAGCACACATTCAACAGGCCTCACGAGAATATGGAGTTTAACGAGATCTGGAAGAACGTCAACAACCTGAAGGACGAGCTGCTTACGCCCTTCAAGATGCATAGTAGCGGTTATAAGTATCATGAAATTGCCGAGCAGCTGGGAATTCCTATTGGAACGGTGAAGAACCGCATCTTTCATGCTCGAAAGGAAATCCAAAAGAATTTACACGGCTATTAGGTAACTTCCGAATTGTCATTCAGCATGCGTAAAGTAGCAATTATCGGATCCGGGTTTTCGGGTTTGTCTGCGTCATGCTTTTTAGCAGCCGCTGGATTTGATGTGACGGTCGTTGAAAAGAACAACACTGCGGGGGGACGCGCCCGAAGTTTTGAAGAGAATGGGTTCACCTTTGACATGGGACCCAGCTGGTACTGGATGCCTGATGTATTCGAAAAATTCTTTGGTCATTTCAATAAGAAGCCGTCTGACTATTATAAACTTACCAGGCTGGATCCCTCCTATCGAATCATATTCGACAGCAATGACAGGCATGATATTCCCGCAGGTATTAACAAGATCAAAGAGACTTTTGAACAGCTTGAACGAGGAAGTGGCGATCTTCTCGTGAAGTTCCTAGACGAAGCAAAATTCAAATATGAATTAGGCATTGGCAAGCTCGTCTATCTACCAGGGTTGAAAGTCGCGGAGTTGTTAGACATACACTTGTTGAAGGCTCTTTTCAAGTTAAA
>DASVBA010000133.1:0-6309 GCA_036376095.1 Chryseolinea sp. | reverse complement strand
CCAGTGAGTATCGAAAAGCTCGATGCTAAAGCGATTCGTGAAACACCTTCGATAAATTTCTACGAGGGATTGCAAAACCTGAAGGGAGTTGACATGGTCACCAGTGGTCTTACATATAAACAGATCAACACACGAGGTTTCAATGATACCGGGAACGCCCGATTCCTGCAACTTGTGGATGGCGTCGACAACGCGACTCCAGGTCTGAACTTTGCGGTTGGAAATCTATTCGGGTCTTCTGACCTTGACATGGAAAGCGCAGAATTGATACCGGGCTCCGCGTCAGCGCTATACGGGCCCGTTGCCTTTAACGGTGTGCTTATGTTACGAACTAAAGATCCATTTACCTATCAAGGCCTTAGTGCCCAGGTAAGGGTAGGAGTGAACCACATCAATGAAGAATACGCGGACCCTCATGGCATGTACGATTACTCAATCAGATATGCGAAAGCCTTCAATAACAAGTTTGCCTTCAAATTAAATGCATCGTATTTCAAGGGCCTGGATTGGTATGCTACTAATTATACTGATGTCGATCCCGGAACCTCTGAAGAGGATCGTGGAGATGATAATCCGGCAAGAAATGCGCTTAACATTTATGGCGACGATGCGGCTACAGAGATCCCTGGTGTCGGAAGAGTTTCCAGGACAGGTTATGAGGAGCGATTCCTTTTGGATTATGACGTGTATAGCGTAAAACTCAATGGCGCCTTGCACTATCGGGTTAGCGATAATATCGAGTTGATCTATCAATATAACTACAATCAGGGACGTGCAGCTTATACCGGCAGTAATCGTTTTCAACTCAATAATTTCAATTTCCAGCAGCACCGGGTTGAAATGAAGGGAAGCAATTATTTTATCCGTGCTTACGCCAGCCTTGAGGATTCGAAAGACTCCTATAACGGGAAAGGTCTCGGACAACTGATTAACCGGACCTGGGTTCGTGATCTTGCCGGAAATGTGGTGCCTGAAAACCAGGCCGATGTTATGTGGTTCACGCGTTACACTCAAGCTTTTAATGGAAACATCAATAATGTCTCAGGTGGCAGTCATGACGCTGCAAGAGCATTCGCCGACGAGGGAAGATTTTTGCCCGGCTCAGATCAGTTTAATGAACAGAAAGAACGGCTTATTGGTATACAAGGCATGGGAGGCGCGGGAATATTAAGTCAAAGCAAGTTGTACCACGTCGAAGGCCAGTATGATTTCAGCGACAAGATAAAAGTACTCGATCTGCTTGTTGGCGGTAATTTCAGGATGTACGATATGTTCACCAACGGCACTTTGTATGATGATGTCGACAATAAGGTAACGATTAAAGAAGGTGGCGCTTTTGTCCAAGCTTCTAAAAGACTGTTGGCTGAAAAACTTAAGCTCACAGGATCTCTGCGCTATGACAAGAACCAGAATTTTGATGGACGCCTCACGCCACGTGCTTCGGCCGTTTATTCTGTCAATAACAATCACAACTTCAGAACTTCATACCAGTCAGGTTTTCGCAACCCCACACCTGGTGATCAATATATCAAGCTGAATGCAGGACCTATAACAATCCTCGGGGGCGTGCCGGACAATAGCAAGGGCATGAATGTTTATGAAAATACATTCACAGCGGCCTCGCTGGATCCTTTTTTTAACGCGTATTACCCAGCCTACTTCGGTGCCTTGGCCGGGGGCGCAACACCGGACGAGGCAAGCGCTGCCGCCATCAATTCATCAAAAGATCTTTTAGTGAAATCTAACGTGCCCTACATCAAGCCTGAACGGGTTCAGACCTTTGAAATAGGATATAAGGGACTTTTTGCCAATAAACTGTTTGTAGATGTAAACTACTACTTTAGCAGCTACAATGATTTCATCCTGAATGAAGTTGTTATGCAACCGCAGCACGAGATAATTGGTCCAGATGGAAAGATAAACCCTGAAGCAGCAGCTGATCTTTTGAGTGAAAGTACAAGACACCTCTTCCAATTGTATACCAATGCTGATGATAGGGTTACATCGCAGGGAATGACACTTGGCCTTACCTACTTGCTACCCAAAAACTTCACCGTAGGAGCTAACGGAACCTGGGCAGATTTTAATTTGAGAAATGCGAACCCGAATGAAATTCCCAGATTCAACACGCCCGCGTACAGAACAACCGTTACATTTGGCAACAGTTCTGTGACCAAAAATATCGGATTTAATGTCGCATGGAGGTGGCAGGATACTTTCGATTGGTACGGAACATTTAACCAGATGCGTCCCGGTACTATTGAAGCTTACTCAATAGTTGACGCTCAGGTGAGCTACAAGGTGCTGCCAATGAAATCAATCATCAAGATCGGCGCTAACAACGTTTTCAACAATCAGGTATATCAGGCATACGGTTCGCCTTCCATTGGCGCGATCTATTATGTTTCCATAGTATTTGATCAACTGCTCAATTAATGGTATCTGCTCTGAATGAAAAATCCACCTTGGTAACCGCTGATAAGATCAGTGGTTATCATTGGTTGATGTTTGTTGTTGTTTTCCTTGGCAATGTAATGGGAGGCACGGCTTCGACGCTCATGTCAGTTTATTTGCCTGTACTGACTAAAGATCTGTTGGGAACAGTGGACGAAGGGAGCCTTAGTAATGTCAGCGCATACATCAGTGCACTATACTTTGTAGGGTGGGCCATTGGTGGACTAACAATGGGAATAATTGGAGACAGAATAGGCCGCGCTCGTTCGCTGGCGCTTTCCATCGGTATGTTCGGGTTGTTCACCTTGGGAATCAGTTTTGTTTCCACGTGGGAGATGGTACTCGTATTCCGTTTCCTTTGTGGATTTGGAGTGGGCGGCATGTTGGTTACTAACAACACTCTTCTTTCTGAAATCTGGCCCGTACGCACACGTGCAGTGTTCATTGGCATTCTCTCAATTGGATTCCCCGTGGGTATATTTTCATCCGGAGCAGTCAACTACTTTGTTGGAAGTTGGAAAGAAGGATTCATGATAGGACTCGTCCCGCTTGCTCTCAGCCTGATTGCGTTTCTGATTTTGAGAGAATCGGAAGTGTGGAAGGCTGCAAGGTCGACCAGCCAAGAGCGTACCGTTGCTGATAATCTGCGGTCTCACCGCAGGGAGTTGCTGAACGGCTCACTGATATTTGGTTCCATGCTCATCGGTCTGTGGGCAGTATTTTCCTGGGTACCAACGTGGGTACAATCACTATTGACCGGATCGGATGGACAACGGGAACGGGGCATTAGCATGATGCTGCTGGGAGCCGGCGGACTTTCAGGAGGATTCCTATCAGGCTGGGTAGCCAACGCACTGGGAACACGCAAGGCGATGCTGTTATGTTTTGGCGGATGCTTTATTCTTTCATGCTTACTGTTCAAAGGCAATAACAGTTTCACTTCGGTAACCATTGTCGAGATTGCGATGCTTTCATTCATGTTTGGAATAAGTCAGGGACTGTTAGCTGTGTATATTCCTCAATTATTTGCAGTTACCATCCGTGGTATGGCGACAGGCTTTTGTTTTAACGTTGGGCGGTTCTTCACTGCTGCGGTCGTGTTTTTTGTCGGCGCGCTGGTGACAACCTTTGGAGGATACGGCAACTCGTTGTTTGCCTTCTCTTTCGTTTTCCTGATTGGTTTCGTGATTCTATTGGTGGCAAAAAAAGTTTAACAATATGGCTCATATAGCAGTTCCTGAAGGAGTACCCGGCATTAGAAGCCTGGTGATGTTCAGACCAGAAACCGGTCAACATCTTTATGCGCTGGCGCAGGTATTACTTCGGGGAGATTCTCCCTTATCAGAAGCCGAACGCGAACTTATTGCAACCCATGTATCCGCCAGGAACAATTGCAAATTCTGCAGGGATAGTCATGCAGCCGCTGCGCGCGAATTATTTGGGGAGAGTCGATACATCGTTGATTGTGTTATTAATGACGTACCTACACGCTTGATTAGTCCAAAACTTAATGCGCTGTTGAACATCGCAGCCAAAGTTCAGGTGAACGGGAAGGAAGTAACCGAAGAAGATATAGCTGAAGCACGTCATTTTGGTGCCGTCGACCGCGACATACACGATACCGTATTGATTGCCGCTACGTTCAGCCTGTTCAACAGGTATGTCGATGGTCTTGATAGTCTCACCCCGAACGATCCCGAAGCGTATGCGGAAATGGGTGTGCGTCTGTCAAAAAACGGATATGTAACAGCTCAAAAACAAAAAGAGTAATGGCCTATATATCCTTACCTGAAGGTTTGCCTGGAATCCGCGGCCCGATGGCGTTTCGGCCCGAAACAGCTAAACATCTCAATGAGCTGGCAGAGGTATTACTGCGAAGCGAAAACTCCCTCAGCCGTGGCGAACGTGAACTAATTGCAACGTACGTTTCATACCTCAATGATTGCTTTTTCTGCCAGAACGCACATGGTGGCCTCGCCCAACATTATCTCCAGTGCGACATGGCTTATATCGATCTGGTAAAAGTGGACTTTCAGTCGACTGATCTGTCGCCGAAAATCAAGGCACTGCTGCCGATCGCAGCAAGTGTTCAGAAAGGGGGCAAGCATGTTACGCCAGAACAGATAGAATACGCGCGCCACGTTGGTGCGACCGATCTCGAAATACATGATACTGTATTGATAGCCGCGGCATTTTGTATGTTCAATCGTTATGTAGACGGACTAGGTACGTGGGCACCCCAGGACAGGAACATTTATGTCGAACGTGCAAAGTGGCGAGCAGATGAGGGGTACGTGAATTTTGATCTGTATAAATGATGGTTAACAAAAATGCATTTGCACATGCCCCATATTGCTTTACCTGAAGGTCTCGCCGGAATTCGTGGCCTACTGGCGTTCCGCCCGGACATGACCAACCCCCTGCGTGGATTCATGGAGATATTGATGCGTGGCGAAAATTCGCTTACCAGGGGAGAACGCGAATTGATCGCCACTTACGTTTCACACTTGAATGATTGCCTCTTTTGCAAATCGTCACATGGTGCCACGGCAGAGTATTACCTTCAATGCGACATCGGATTCATTGAACAAGTGAAATCCAATTACCAATCGGCCGGGATTTCTGATAAGATGAAAGCGTTGTTGACGATCGCCGCCAGTGTTCAGCGTGGGGGAAGAAATGTTTCAGCGGAGGAGGTCCAGGCGGCAAAGGACGTTGGGGCAACCGATTATGAAGTACACGACACTGTGTTGATCGCAGCCGCTTTTTGCATGTTCAATCGTTACGTCGACGGCTTGGACACCTGGGCACCTGATGATCTCGAGTTCTACAGGAAGGGAGTGAAGGAACGTGCAGAAGCAGGCTATGCGAACTATGATCCTTACCGGTAAGATTTGTACTATTACTTTTAATGAGTTGATTTTTGTATGAAAAAGATCTTTTACATCGGCGTTGCAGGATTAGCCCTTTATGAAATATTGAAAGTGTACTTCATTATGCCTATGCCGGGAAGCCAACGGATGGACAGCCTTGACATTGCCTATTTTCTGCACAGCTATCGATGGTTTTTCAGGATAGCCTTTGCTGTGATGATTGCCGTGGGTGCAATTAAGGCATTTCAGATCAAGCATAAGTGGATACCATCGATAGCGCTGGCAGCCGCATTGTATGTCGCATATACTTTTAATTTTGAAATGTTGGCAGAAGAAATGTTCAAACAACCTCAGAGCCTTTCCTTCAAAAACAAGAACGAAAATATTCTGACAGATAGCAGCGTTGTGATCGGTGTCGAACACAACGGTGAAGCGAAAGCCTATCCAGTGCGTTATATCCTGTATCATCACCAGGTGCAGGATACCGTTGGGGGAAAGCCAATGATTATTACCTATTGTAACGTTTGCCGTACAGGGAGAGTATTTGAACCGACGGTTAACAATCAACATGAAAAATTCCGACTTGTTGGTATGGATCACTTTAATGCTATGTTCGAGGATGCGACAACGGGAAGTTGGTGGAGACAGGTAACAGGGGAGGCCGTCGCTGGTCCGTTGAAAGGACAAATCCTTCCGGAAGTGTTGTCAAATCAAGTCACATTAAAGAAATGGTTTGAATTGTATCCGGACGCCGTCGTCATGCAGATCGATGAAGTATCCAGGGACTACTATGATTCAACAGGAAGATTCGAAAAAGGAAGAAGCAAAAGCAAACTTACCAGGACGGACAGCTTATCATGGAAGGACAAATCATGGGTGGTCGGTGTTCAGCTTAATTCCGAGAGTAAGGCCTATGATTGGATCGAGCTGAAGCAAAAACGAGTTGTTAACGACATTGTTGGAGGGCAGCCCGTCGTGATCG
>DASVBA010000295.1:0-4999 GCA_036376095.1 Chryseolinea sp. | reverse complement strand
GGAGGAAACACCTGAGAACTCCGCCTGGCTTTCAATCACCTCGCCAACAACGGGCGTCCTGGCTAAAGGCGATACCTCGTCCGTTTCCATCAAACTTAACGGCTCTATCGCTTCCAGAGGTGACCAGGTTGCAAAGATTGTATTCACTTCAAATGATCCTATCGTTCCAACGGTAAAGGTACCCGTATCATTACATCTGAATGAAGCTCCGGTCTTCACAAACGTACCTGTTGCAATTCAGGTGGCGGAAAAAGAAGCGTTGACGCTGAGCATCGGTGTGAAAGACAGGGAGAATAACACGATCGCCTTGCGTGCCGCTGAGACCTACGCAGGAGTAACTCATACTTTTGCGAACGGAACATTGTCCATTACGATCGCTAAAGATTACGGAGCTGCAGGTGACTATACCTTCAAGTTTATTGCGACAGATGAATATGAGGCCAGCAATGAACTAGTACTAAATGTTGAAGTGATCCACACTAACCGGGCACCTCGCTTCATCGGTGAGGAGACACTCTCCTACTACTCTACCGGTCACCTCGAAGAATATTCCATTGCCGACTTCTTTAGTGACCCTGATGGTGACAACTTCACATTCAGCGTGAGCACCAGCGACGCAGATCTCGTTGATGTGTTCTCCTCGCAAGGACAGTTCCTCATCAAGCCCCTTTCGGCCGGAGAAGCCAAGCTTGCCTTTACCGTAACTGACAGCTTCGGCGCTACCTCAAAGGACACCGTGACAGTAACTGTTAACAACGTTCTTGGGATAGAAGAAGCAAATGCAGGGTTGAAAGTTTTCCCGAACCCTGTACAGCATAATGCCCGGGTTTTCCTCGGCTATGAGTGGAGCGGCAATGTCATCATCCACGTCGTCGACGCAGCCGGCAAAAGTCATATCGTTCACAACGTAGATGCTACCACATCGCGGGACGTACAACTTGATGTTTCGTCGCTGCGAAAAGGTTTCTACATACTGAAAGTGATTGCAGCCGATAAGCGGCAAACGATTAAGCTCATTAAAGAATAAACCAAACCCAAACCTGGAGTACATCAGGCTGCCGGATTTTCCGGCACCTGATGCTTACCCGAAGGTCAAATATTTAAAACCATGAAAAAGATTCTAACATTAACAATGCTGATCGCGCTCGTGCAGATGTTCGCTTGCGATGACGACAACGTCAATCCCAAATCACAAGACGTGCAATTAATCACGGCGACACCCTGGAGCCACGCCTTAGTTACACATAGCACAGATGGCGACCTCTCTGACCAATACGAAAACTTCGTCATTTCATTCTCGAAAAAATCTGAGGATGGATATGAAGGCACTTATATTATTTCCAATGGAGGACATGCATTCCCAGAAAACACAGGCAAGTGGAAATTCCACGATGATCTCGACAGAATCGTTTTTGATTCTGGCCGGCAAATTCAATATGACGTCAGCGAGGACACTCTGCATCTCGACTTCACGGTTTCAGCTCCCGGAGGACGAACTGATGGATTGAGCGGTCACTTTGTCTTTGATCTTAAACCGTTGTAGGTAATTTGGTTTAGTAAAGGCTCGGTCGAAAGGCCGGCCTTTTTATTGTTTATACTATGGCTTTCGAGAACAATCAGGATCTTTATACACTCGGCATCTCACTCCTCATAAATGTAATCTTTGGAGTATTTATACTTTACTCCAATCGTGAAAGAAAAAGGATCTATACATTGCTTAACGACGTGAACTATTCGATTAAGGAAAAGAATGAAGCGATAGTTGCACAGTCTGCAAAACTTGCTGAAGCTTACGAAAATCTTTGGAAGGTAAATCAGCGGCTCGAAGAGGAAGTGCACCTGCGAACCGAAAGGATAAGGCATCAGCACGCGAAACTTATCGAATACACTCATTTTAATACCCACAAACTGCGCGGGCCGCTGGCGCGCATATTAGGGTTGTTGCACCTGACAAAGAAAGTTGATACCAGTAAGGAAATGAAGGATCTCCTTGAAATGATGCACGCCTCCGCCCATGAGCTGGACAAAATTGTAAGGGATTTTACACATCGCCTGGATGATGATCGTTGAGGGTTATAAGTGTTGAGTTATGAGTTATGAGTTAGTTGCATGGGAGTGGGTGTGCGTCAGCCTTAGATGAGTCACGCACGCCCTCGCCTCACACCCTTGCACGCACCCCAACTCATAACTCTTAACTCATAACTCCTAACCATCAATAAATACCGACATCTACGGGATACTGATGCTTTACATTAATCAGTAGGTTGTAATACTCTAATAACTCTCCAGATAACCAAACATCATTTTATGAAAAGGATTACAACCTCTATTATGGCTTTTGCCGTCGCGCTGATACACACATACGATGTGTCAGCACAGGGTGTGACAGTACCTCGCACCGCAAGTCCCGCTGCGAAAGTTTCTCAAACGATCGGGATTTCTACTGTCACTATCAGTTATTCACGTCCATCGGTAAAGAAGCGCGAGATATGGGGAAACCTCGTACCCTATGGGTGGACCGTCCAGTCCTTCGGTGGACAAAAGGAGGCGCCCTGGCGTGCTGGTGCAAACGAAAATACCATAATCGAATTTTCGCACGATGCCACGGTTGAAGGTAAAGCTGTCCCCGCTGGATCTTACGGTTTGTTCTTCGTGATTAATAAAGACAATACAGGAGAAGTTGTACTTTCCAAGGAATATCAATCGTGGGGAAGTTTCTGGTATGACGCGTCCAAGGACCAACTCCGCGCCCCGATAACTATCCGGGATAACGTTTACACTGAGATGCTCACCTACGACTTTATTAACATGGACAAGAACTCGGCTGAGCTTGTGTTGAACTGGGAGAAAAAGCAGTTTCCCCTTTCTATCAAGTTTGCCGTTGATGACCTCGTGATTGCCAATGCAACTCAGGAATTGAAGGGCCAGGCGGGTTTCAACTGGCAAGGTTATGCATCGGCCGCCAGCTATACCCTGCAGAACAAAGTGAGTATGGATAAGGGGCTTACATGGATCGACCGGGCAATCGCCCAGGAAAACAGATTTGGAACATTAATCGTTAAGGCGGGATTGTTGAAAGAAACGGGGAAGGTTGAGGAAGCGGAGAAAGTGAGAAAGGAAGCGCTGATGGTCGCGAAAGAAGGCGAGCTAAATAACTATGGCTACCAACTGCTTGGCCAGAACGAATATGACAAAGCCATTGAAGTCTTCAGGATCGCTACCGAAAAATTTCCAAAGAGTGCAAATGCGTGGGATAGCCTTGGCGAAGGATACGCCTTGAAAGGTGACAGTAAGAATGCCATTACAAGTTTCAAAAAATCGCTAAGCCTGAATCCTATTGACAGCGTCCGGGCAAATTCTGAAAAATACCTCAAACAATTGGGGGCAATGTAACAGGTATAAGTATTGTTAATTACGATTTCTCAAGGAAGCAATCATAGTAGCACTTTCATAGCACCGTAATATTATTTTTCGCCGCTGGCGTGAACTTCGTGACCTAGTTTGTAATTGAGCTTACACGCTGAAGGTAAGTGTAGATGGCCGAAAGATCTTCTTCGGGGCGGGGGCAATTAGCTTGCCTTCGTCAACCACCGCATGATCTTTCCGAAAATAGTTTTCGGTGGCTCCGCTAACTCCTGAGGTGTCATCTCCATAACGTCTTCCTTCACTAGCTTTACGGCCTTGGTGGTTGGAGCTGGCTTATAATTTTGCCGATATTTTTGTGTCCTCTTCTCCTTGTCGCGGGCAATTTGTTCTTCACGTTTCTTTTGAGCTTCCTTTTCTTCCCTTTCACGTTGAAGTGCAACAGGGTTCTTTTCAGAACGTTGTGGGCGTCTCCTGCTTCCATCGAACTGTCTTCTGCTCTCGCGTCTCTCCCTCTTAGCGTCGTTGCCCTCTTCCGCTTTGGCACCTTCGGAAACTGCCAGCTCCTCTTTCGGCTGGTCCTCCTTTTTCTTTTGTTCCGGCAACTCAATTTTGCCTACAACCTTAAGTCCCGAAAGCTCTACCTTGGGAGCCCTTATAACTTCATTGGTACCATCAAGTTGTACTTGTTCTACGACAGATTCTCCAGCCGGTTGACCTTGCTCTTCTGTTATCAATTCTGCGGGGCTCACTTGTCCAGCGTTCAATTCGGTGAAAATGTCCTCTTCCACCACTGGTTCCGGTTCCGTCTCCGAAGCTTCGGTCCAACCGGGCACGAAACGTTGCATGATCAGGGTAACTTGATCGTTTTCGAGCCGGGCGTTAGCGCCGTCGGCAATACGAATGTTGTTTTCAGCCAGAAATTCCACGATATCCCCGGGACGAAGGGCAAGTTTTCTGGCAAGTTGTCCGAGCCTCATATTTCCAGATTTTGAACAGGATGCAAATATACTTTGACAGGAATGAAATAGCCGAATAAGAAAATCAAAAATCTTAAGGCCGTTTCTTCTTTAGTTCTTCCTTGAGTTTCATAAAGGAGTAGTATGGGCCATCTGCCATTGCGACATTGACCAACCATGCCGGGACTGATCCTCCGGGATCGATACGTAGGTTGTACACTACTTTTAGAGAGTTTTTCAGGGACGTAACCCGCCAGGTGCCAACTGAGTAAGGAACACGGATCAGGTCCGGGGTCTCCGGATACTCATAAGCCACGTGATGGCTATCTATGGCTAGCACTTGTGCGGTACCATCGAGTTCGGATGTTATTTCTACTATCATTTCGCGGTTCGAAAGGGGCCATGGAGCGTCAACAACCGCGCGATAGATAATGGAATGCCTATCCTTCTTGAGGATCGTTGCTTCTTTGGTGTGGTACTGCCAGTTGACATAGTTATCTATATCTAACACGTAATCCTGCAACTCCTTAAGAGATGTGTTCTCGAGAGTCAGTTCCGCTTTGACGACTTTGAACTCATTGTCACCGGAAGCGCAGGTATATACTTTAAGATCATCATGTTCTTTTTTTAACTCACATTCTTCTTGACCCTCCACTCGGAACGCAATCGAAAGCAAA
>DASVBA010000291.1:0-2283 GCA_036376095.1 Chryseolinea sp. | reverse complement strand
CCGACGGTTCCGATCTTTGCTTTCTTGCCCATATAATCTAACGCGCCTTTTATGATCATATCGCCGCGCTCTTGCTTAAACTCCTGCATATATTTCCCGGCCGTTTCACGATCAGTTGCTACCTTACCATCGTACATATCTATCGCTAATACATTAACATTGCCCAGGTCCTTGAACAGGTCTTCTGATTGCCGTTTGATGTTGTCATTCAATCCCCACCACTCCTGGATCACAATGAGCCAGTTATCAGTCTTCTTATCCGACATGAGCAAATAGGCATTCGCGTCTTTTGAATCGGGGCATTTAAACTGGATCATCTTGCCACCTGCAGCGCTCACGTGGACATAAATGCGGGGAGCAGAGTGGGCTGCATTAAAATCCTGGTTCGATGCAAACATGGCAAACTTGTCTGTCGATGACGTGTGGCAAATTGTGATGTCGTCCTGAGCGAAGCAAACCCATCCCAGAAGCATCAACGGAATAACTATTAGGAACTTCTTCATGGTGTTGAAAATTTAAGTTTATAAGATCTGTGTAAACCCACAATGAGTGAATCACTGTCGCGCCATTCCTCACGGTGAAGAAATTTAGATCAAGTATTATTAATCAGTCCACTGACCCGTGATCACCCGATCGTAGGTTATAAAATCCGTGTTAATGGGCTCATAACCCTTTTGTCGCAACAACAAGGCGATCTGTGCACGGTGGTAGCTGGAATGATTAACAAGATGTATCATGATCATCTCCACATTGTTAATATAAGGTTCTCCGACGTAATTATTGTAGGTAAGCTCACGATTAAAATTGTCTGTCGACTCCACAAATTCAAGCCACAGTTGTCCGGCCTCTTCAGCCATTGTCGTCACTTGCGCCAGGCTGTACTCACCCCACAGTTTAACGTTCGCAGGCGGCAGTCCTTTGATCCTATGAAGCCAAAGAAATTGCGCCGCCACAATGTGCCCCATGATGTTTAGAATTTTTTCGTCTGAAACATTTTGGCGGTCCAGACAATTTATTACGCGCTTATTAGCCCAGGCGTTGTACTGATAGAGTTTTAAAAAATATTGCTTCATTACGAACGAAATTGAAAGGCAATTTACGCGGTTTTCTCAAGGCAACATTCCTCCTGTCAAAAAAACGAAGTGAATTCATATAATTAGGAAATAGGGAAATAAGGCGATAAGGTAATAAGGGAACAACCTATTTGGATTTCTTCCTTTATTTTTTTGGACACTCTCCGTATTACCTTATTACCATATCCCCTATTCCCCATTATATCCTCACGTCAACAAGCTGATCAAGCATCCATCCGGTGAGGCTCAATCGTTCCTTTGTCGCGGGGAGAACTTCGTGTTCGATCAGATCGCTGCGAAAGCATATCAGTCGCCCTGAAAGGGGTAGGAAGTCAATCGCCTTATCGTTTAGGTACATGCGCAGCTGTCCTCCGTGCTGTTCCTCCCACTCTTTGTTTAGATAACATATCACCGAAAGTTTACGATGGTCATCTTTCTTGAATTGGTCGAGATGTCGTTTGTAGAATGATCCGGCCGGATAAATGGTAAAGTGGATCTCATAATCTTTCAGGCTCAGGTACAGATTTTGATTGAGATATTCGCAAAGACTTTGCAGTCGATCCATGTAAACCTTCGCCGGCGGAGGGGCTTCGTTTTTATCCATCCACCGGATATAGTCACCCCGTATTGACTCGTTAATCTGAAGTTGGCTTTCTTTTCCGATGCCTGCCTTTCTGAAGTTGACGACGCCCTCGCGGAACAGGTCCAGAGCCAGGATGGCGTCGACTTCGGCGTTGGTCAAAAAATTGTCGACAACTGCAAAACCGGCTTCCGCCAAGCCGTCTGCGATCTGCTCAAAGTGTGGATGCATGTAACAAATTTAGAAATAGAATGTCTATACTTACCAGGAAGTCATGAATGAAATGGAATTCAAAAGAAACAAACAAGAATCTAAACGATTGCGGTCAACTGTTGATATGCTCGTCTTGGCGTTTGTGCTGTTCGTTGGCGGCGCTTGTGAGGGCCCGAAGGAGAAGATCGTGCTTCGACAAATACGCGACGTGGTGGTAGATGCAACCACAGAACCCTTACTAAAAGCGAATGCTGTATTCTATAATCCGAACGATATGCGGGGAAAGTTGAAGCGCATCAACGTTGAAGTCTTTGTAGACGGAAAGATGGCTGCGGTTGTGAATCAAAAATTGAAGACCCACATTCCCGCCAATGGCGAATTCATCGTCCCCCTTGAAGTAAAACTCTCTATTAAAGA
>DASVBA010000290.1:0-3555 GCA_036376095.1 Chryseolinea sp. | reverse complement strand
ATTGGAAACAGTTGTGCTTCGACAGGTAGATTGTGCACCGCAAAGGTTCCATCGCCGCGATTTTCAAGATACGCAGAAGCGAAAGTGAAAACATCTTTCTTATCAAACTTGCTTATCGCGTCAGAAGGTATGATATCGTTTATCGACACGTCCCTGTAATTTTCAAATTTTAAAAATCTGCGCTTTAGCGAGGGAACTTGTTTGATCAGCTGGTCACGGGATACGAAAGGATAAGAAACACCCGCGTTATAATAGGTCATTATTTGGTCCAGGCTGTTGTTATTGTCTATATCGCCTATATAAATGCTGACGGGCTCGTTGCGGCTTGCACGTAAGCGCGAGTTGAGTCCAAAGTTGCCGATGACAAAGTCGACATCTCCGTCGTTGTCGAAATCATTAGAGGCTAAAGCGTTCCACCACCCATTGGTAAATCCAAGGCCTGATCGATTTGTATCATCCCTAAACAAACCAGATTCGTCCTGCATCAGAATTGTAATGGGCATCCACTCCCCTGCCACTATCAAATCCGGCCGTTTGTCGTTATTGAGATCATGCCAGGAAATGTCTGAGACCATTCCCAGCTTGCCAGAATTTGGTAGTCTGTCGCTTTGGTCAATAAAACCGCCGCTACCGTTATTTAGCAGAAGATAGCTCTGTGGATCAACCCCATACCTACCCGCAATTACCCGCCCGCCTATAAAAATGTCTACATCTCCGTCATTATCCACATCGCATGGCTTCACGCAAGATGCGTCAACAAACACCTTTGGCAGGCTGGTGAGAGATTTTCTGAATTGTCCTTTCCCGTCATTCAAATAAATTCTCGGCCGAAGTTTTTCATTTTTTCGGTGCAATTCTCCCCCGCCGCTTACCACGATGAGGTCGAGCGTGCCACTTCCATCAGCATCAAGAAAGCAAGCGTCGACGTCCTCCGCAAGAGAGTCCGCTTCAATGTCGGATTGACGGGTTGGACGAAATGATCCATTGTCATCCTGTAAAAAAATTTTCCCAGCTTGCCCAGCCGCACCGCCCACAAAAAAGTCTGTCAAGTGGTCGCCATTCACGTCGCCTACTGCAAGCTTAGGTCCAAGAGTCGACAACATATGAGGAATCAAACGTTCAGAATTAAAGGCAACGAATTCATTCTCGTTGTGTTTAAATGCGATATCTTTTTCTGAAATAAGAAGTAAAGCAGACTCGTGTCCCGAAGCATGCTTTACAGAAAGATGAACTGCTTGTGCATTCTTTTCGGCAACCACCAGCGTTTGGTTGATTGCCGGCGACCGCACAAGCTGCGTTCTTCCTCCTGGCCAAAAAATGCGAACTGAATCCACGTTCGTGGCCGCTCCTATTCCGATGTGCATGACGACGTCGACCGAAGACAGCCAACCTCGCGTTGGGATCTGCTCATAGGAAAACTGGTCACGATCCGTGTAGACGTTGACTTTCGCGCCAACACCAAAACGGTTATTTTCATTTCCTTCGAACTTGATCTTAAGGAAATTAGAAACACCTTGCGGCAAATCGTTGCGATATATCGATGCCTTATCGTTAACGTTATTGACGACAAGGTCAAGGTCACCGTCATTGTCCAAATCAGAATACGAAGCACCGCATGAATATCCAGGATCACTCCCGATCCACGAATCCGAAACATCACTAAAGGTCAAATCACCGTTGTTCAGAAAAAAGAAGTTTGCGACTTCGCCGGACGGCATTTGATTGAAGAGTTTTTGATCGCTGAAGTAATGCTGTGCCGAATCGCTTTGGATATAGTTGATATAATCCAGATCGTTCGGTCTCCCTACAATTCCATTGGAAATAAAAAGGTCTTTATAACCATCATTATTGAAATCAGCCAATAGAGGCGCCCAACTCCAATCCGTTGCCTCCACCCCTGCGAATGGAGCAATGTCACTGAAAAAAAGATTCCCTTCTTTATCCAATCCCCCATTCCACTGAAGACTGTTCCTCGAAAACTGATAGTGATAACCGTATCGCAACTTGAAATCATATATTTCGAACGGATCCGCACCTGCAGTCGTCTTTATTACACCCTCATTTCTGGGTAACATATCGAGCGTAATGATATCGTTAAGTCCGTCATTATTGATGTCGGCAATATCACTGCCCATAGAAAATCTGCTCGTATGTGGTATTGATTCTTCTAATTTCTGCTTGAAGGTACCGTTCTTCTGGTTGATGTACAGGTAATCGTTTTCATTGAAGTCATTTGAAACATAAATGTCAGGGTAACCGTCAAGGTTCAAATCTGAAATGCCGGCACTCAATCCATAGCCAATAGCGCTATTGAAGATGCCTGCTTGAGCCGTCACCTCTGTGAAGTGGTGCTTACCGTTCGGGACCCACTCATTTTTGTATAATTTGTCTCCAGACAATGAATCTGTTTCATACCTTAAACTTGCATTGCCATAAGATCTTCTGGTGTGCACTGAGTGGTTCACCAGATACATGTCAAGGTCGCCGTCATTATCGTAGTCAAAAAAAGATGCTTGGGTCGAAAATCCCTGAAAGTCAAGACCGAATTCTTCCGTTTTGTCCGAAAAGGTCAGATCTTGATTATTCACGAACAGCTGGTTCCTGCCATTAAATTTTTTATAGTTGCCCACGCCACAAACAAAGATGTCGAGGTAGCCATCTCCATTCACATCTGCCATAGTGACGCCTGTTTTCCAATTGCCCTCACCGGCAACCCCAGCTGAAAGCGTTATATTTTCAAAGTTAAAATTGCCCTTGTTTAGATACAATGCATTACTTTTCTGATTGGACGAAAAGTAAATATCCGGCAGGCCATCATTATTGATATCACCTATCGCGACTCCTCCGCCATTGTAGAAGTAAAGGTATTCGATGATATTAAAGTCGTCTGTATTCTCTAAGGTGTTTTCAAAGCCGATATTCGTGGTTGATGACGGTAACTTCGTGAAGACAGTAGGTGCGTCGGGTTCCGGCTTGCAAGAAATAACGGCGATCATTAGAAAGCTCGCCGCAAGAAGCTGATGTCCGAAGGATAATTCGCAAGTCACTTACTATGTCTCTTAAAAGCAATGAGTTTATCATTATTTCTCGAAATCAAAAGTAAGTCGCCGTCCTTTCTTTTTATCGAAACTATATCGCGCACCTCTCCATCAATCTTAATTCCGGAGTCTTTTGCCGAAACGGAACTGAAATGACCCGTTCCATCGCCTTTAAGAAAGGTACCATAACTCGCATCGTAACGTCCTACTTCAGGTTTTGCTCTATACAAATTGCCACCCAGCAGGATGTCCTGTTTACCATCCCCATCCAGGTCGGTGATTTCAATACCGTAGACCGGCGAAGACTGAGCCTCTATTGGTAATTCGCGTACAGTGAACTTGCCTGTCCCTTGATTTATCAGAACGACACTGCTTAGTTGATAAGCATTCAACACGATTGCTTCCTTAAGTTGCTCTGACGTAAAAATCTCTGTGATCGTCTCATTCTTAAAATTCTCGTACTTAAGATATTTTTTCTTGAGTGAGGGAACTTGGGTTACCAGGTCGTGACGTAGTA
>DASVBA010000273.1:0-4405 GCA_036376095.1 Chryseolinea sp. | reverse complement strand
ACGTCGAACGCGGCGGGATCAACTTTACGAAGAAATGTTTTTTTTCAGCACTCATATTTCCAGACTTTATTGATGTTATATCAAAATGGTCAACTGTTGACCGGTGGTGATATTCAATCGTTCGTTAAACTCGACGATCACAGAATCTCCTTCTTGGGTGAATCTTGAGGAAATGAACGTTCCATTCAGCGTGACTTCAGCTGCTCTAACACGTTCCGCCTTTTCGAGCTTTACTTTTCTTAAACTCAGGTCCCCAAACTTAACAGTGAGATGATGTTCTTGTTGCTTCGCGGTTTTCTTTTGAGCGTAGCTTCCCCAGCATCCGGCAGCGGTAAATGCCGACTTGAAATCAGATTTGTTGAGCTTTGGGGCAAATCCGATCTCACCCCTGGGACCGTGACAGGTAAATCCGGAGGCTGAAATAAAAGTACCGTAGCTGGCCATTGCCCGCGCATAATGATCGCTGCATTCCACCTCGTTGAAAGGGTTTCTTTTTGCGGCGTGGTAACGGTCGTGTATGGCACGTGTAAGTATCAATGATTCTTCAACCATGCCTTCTGCCATCATATGCGATGCAACCTGGTGTTCAAATCCACTCATGCATTCATGAAAATACGTTACCTGCCAGGCATCTTTTACACCATAGGGGTCGGTTTCATTGCGTGGATTTGTATTCATGATCATTCCTCCCTCGCCCGGAAGCGCGTAAGGACGGCCGCCATGATGATCTTTTAAATAGGGTCCGACGTCCGTAGTGAAATTGTATTTCCACAAAGCTTGTAAGGCGGAAAGCGTTTTTCGCTTGTCAATGATCCGGCCAAGGCCGACTTGAAAAGCCCAACTCTGTCCATAAACCTGGTCGATGTGACACGTGTTATACGAACCGATCACAGTCCTGCCTTTTATAGGATCGGGCCGATGGATAAAGTACTCTCCGTTGAATAGGTGCTTTTCCATGTTTACCGATCCCTTTGCAACGTACTCCCTGCACGTACGGGCAAACTCCTTGTCTCCCATCTCTTCGGCCATCAACTCACTTGCTTTGATCGCTGCGATCGTCAGTCCCACGATCCACGCAATTTCTCCCGGCCACTTCGCATCGAGGGTATTTTCAAGCTGAGTGTCGGTCATGCCGTCGCTATTAGTGTCCTGCTTCAACAGAAACTCGATGGCGCGTTTTGTCCGGGGCCAATTGCGTTTCAGGAAAGCATCCGTTGTGCTCATTTGATGTTCCCTGTAAATACCGAGTATTCGTCCGGCCTGCCCATCGACGGCTGGTTGCGTATCATATTCACCACGGAATCCAATGTGACCGTCGTCATGAAAAGCGATACCAAGGTCCACTCGCTCACGTGTATCCCGCTCCAGGGCTGGAAACAACCTGCCCACGGCCTGCGCGTATTGCCACACATGATTGCAGGTGCCGGGACAGCTTCCTATCCCTTCCCATGCATAAAATCGCCCGGACTGAAAACGATGGACCGTTGTAGTGGCCAGTGTTGAAATGTTGAGAAGTGTGCGCTCCAGGAACCAGTAAGGTAATGTACTTTGATCGTACCACGTTTCGCACCAGAGCTTTGTTTGCTTTGACAGCCGTTCGAAGTTTGAATGGATATACGTCGTGACTTCATGCGACGACTTGAACTTGTTCGCGTAATACCTCCCTCCCTCGTTTTTCAACAGCTCGAACCTAAGATTTGGAAAGTACCAGCTGATAACGAAGTTAAGCTCAGTGCTCTTACCTGCTCCGATGATTTCTGTAAGCCCAACGGATGCAATTGCTTTTTCCCGGCTATCCACCTTGGCTTGTTGTTCATTTGAACCATCAAAAAAATTATTATCTAACCCAGGGGTCGCCTTAGTGTTGAGACGGGTATTGCGATGGATGGCCGCCAGACAGAAGTTACCGTGATCGGGAGCGTAAACAAAAGCCTCATCCACCCAGTTATAACTTCCGGCTGAACCTATGACGGCAGCCATGCCCTCCTCCTTTTTAGCTTCATTTATATGAAAATATTCTTCTCCCGTCGCGCTGTAATAGCTTGATTTATTCTCCAGCCATCCTGTAAAAGTAATTTTAGCCTCTGAACCGCTTTTGTTTTCAACGCCGAAACTCAGGATAGTACAAGGAAGACCAGAGTCGTCTTCATTGAACGGAATAAACGGCGAATATCCTTTTAACGTGATAGCTACCGGCACGTCCCTGTCAACGTAGCGAACAGTTGCGATCGGATATGTAGCCTCGAAGGAAACTTCTTCCCAGTCATCAGCCTGTAGTCTTTTAACAAGTGTATTTCCATTGACTTCGATGCGCACTGCAAAACCCTGGTCTAACGGACGTACATCCTTTACCGGCTCGACATAATTGGCGCCGTCAAAGGGGCGAAGGAAATCAAAATTGAACTGGATCTTCTCGTGCCACTTTACATTCTTATAAATGACTCCCGTCTGGTTCTTATTGAACACGTCCCACAACCAAAGTCTTCCATCACCGCCGAGATAGACCGTTCCGCAGCCGATCCCTCCTACCGGCATGCCAATGTATTGAAGCTCGTTCTTTGATTTAAGGTACGTTGTTGGTTTTCCCCTTTGGTACAACGTATCGATCCACTTGCGATCAAGCTTCTTTTCAAGAATGGGATCGGCGACTATACGTTCAGCAAAACTCTGACTCCACGGTACCATCAACATACTTGCGGAAAGAAGCCCTGTTTGTTTTATAAAGGTGCGTCTGTTCAGGGGCATGATATAGAAAGTTTTGGGAAGATAGTAAAGGCTTGCATGGAATGAAATGAGAACTTGAGGAGATGGGGATAAAGAATGAAGAATGCTTGTCCGCGGTAGCTCTGTCTCAGAGCGTTGGTGGGAGGAATGGTTTAGTTCACGTGAGATAGAACCAGGGCTACAACTTTAAAGGAAATTTGTACATCATCGACTTTGGTTTGATCTTATTCTGATTGGTGGTACTTCGAAATGGGAACCAGAATCGCGAAGACGACCCAGTTAATTTGTTCAGCAAAAAAGCACGAACCGCAGCCACGCCAATAATGCGTTCAGCGGGGCAATAGTCCAGATAAGTATTTTTGAACGTTTTTTCATTTTATATTCTTTGTCCTGATGTCTGAAAAACTTGCCTCCATTACTGTGTGTAGAATTGTAATGATTTGTAAAATCTTGTAACGCCAATCATAATGTTATTTAACATTGTCTCAAACGGTGTACATTTAAAACAGTTTAAAACAAAAAGTTAAACTCGACGACCAATTCTGTTTTTGTTTCAAACAGAACTTAGGTCCTAACTATTTTAACCGGCACACCTATGCTAAAGAACTACCTGCTCATCACTCTCCGCAGCATGAAGAAGAACAGAACTTTCATCTTCATAAATGTTTTCGGAATGGGCATCGCTGTTGCCTGTACCATCGTCGGATACCTGGCTTACCAATACGACGCAACCTTCGATGCGGTGCACGACAATCGTCAAGATATCTATCGCGTAAGCGCGGTACGGTCATTCGAAAACAATCTCTCCCATTACGGATACGTTCCGCTGCCGATGGGAAATGTCGTTGCCAATAGCATGGGTGATGTGGAGCTTTCATCACGGTTCAGCCAATCGCACTCAAACTTCAAGCGTGCGACAGACCTCTTCCCCTCAAGCCTCTCTTACGTTGATCCCGAATTCTTCCAGATGTTTACATTTGACTTTATCGCCGGTGATCCGGCAAGCGTTACTGATAACACAAGCGTCGTGATCAGCGAATCCATGGCCATCAAGTTGTTTGGAACGGCCAGTGACATCATTGAACAGACTATAACGCAAGTGTATGGAGATCAGCTAAAGGAAATAAAAATATCAGGCGTTTTCCGCGATCCCCCGAGAAACTCGAGCTTCTTTAATCCAGATGGGTCGGCCTTTATGAATTTCGAAAACTACGGAGATGAATTCGGAGATGTTCGCGAAGACGACTGGACTCAGGAAACCACGTTGTTCGTTAGTATCGGCAATGCGACCAGGGTTGGAAGCGTGCACAAACAGCTGCAGGCCTACCGGGCCGCCAACAATAAAGTTCGGCTTGATTTTCAGATTCAGGAGTTTAGCCTGATCCAGTTTGCCTCGATGGCAAAGGAGGACCGGGCAACGGATGCGCGAATCAGAACCAATCCTGCCCCACCAAAATCCGCGATTATCGGCGCTATTACCATGGGCTTGCCGATACTGCTTATAGCTTGCTTTAACCTCACGAATACCGCGATTGCTATTTCGGCCAGGCGACTAAAAGAAATTGGTATCCGCAAAGTTATGGGCGGCAAGAGAAAACAACTGATAGTTCAGTTCATGGGCGAGACAACATCGATATGTTTTCTTGCGCTGATCGTGGGCGTAATGCTTACCGATGTACTT
>DASVBA010000129.1:0-4514 GCA_036376095.1 Chryseolinea sp. | reverse complement strand
GCGCGCTTCACATAAAAGAGATCCAGACCGCCGTAGCCCGGATGTTCATCCGACGCAAAGTAGAGTTTACCATCCTCAGCCATATATGGAAAATTTTCATTTCCAGGAGTGTTGATCTCCGGTCCCAGGTTCCTTACTCGCGAGAACCTGCCGCGAGTATCCATCGATGCAGAATAAATGTCCGTGCCTCCATAGCCACGTGGGCGGTTCGAGGCGAAATATAAAGTGCGACCGTCCGGACTAAATGCCGGGGCAGAGTCCCAGGCCTTTGGTTCATTGATATTGATCATTATGGGTTCTGACCAGACGTTGTTCCTATATCGCGAAATGTACAAGTCTACATCATAGGCTCCCTTCTTTTTTCCATTGTTTCCCTTTGCAAACACCATTGTCTTGCCGTCAGGTGAAAAAGTTATGCAGCCGTCGTTGATGCTGGAAGAATTGATCCCGTCAGGAAGGGCGGCTACTGTAGCGAGGTCGACATTCGCCCCGCGACTTGCAACTTTGTAGATATCAGTAAATGGAGTGCCGGTTGCTTCGTAGATCTTATCATTTCCGCGGGACGAGGTGAAATACAACTCGTTGTTGAGGAAGACCGGCGAATATTCGGAAGAAGGCGTATTGATCAACTCAAGGTTCTTAACCTTGTAGAAGCTGGGATTTTCGCCAAGTTTTGTGAGGTATTCTATTCCATTAATTTCTGCTTGCGCACGATCTTTCAAGCCACTGATGGTTGTTTCTTGAGTAAGCTGTTCAAGCTTTGCTTTTGCCTCGGCATACTTTCCATTTGCTTTAAGTGACTGAGCATAATAGAAAAGTAGTGTATCCTTGTCAACTGTACGCCCGCCAGCCTTTGCGTAATAAGGTTCAGCTTCTTTTATTCTGTTTGAAAGTCGATATGATTCCGCGATGTAATAGTTTGCACGGCCATTGCTGGAATTACCAGCGGCCTTCTTGTACAACTCGATAGAGTTTTGATACTTCCCCAGCTTGAAGGCCTTATTTGCCTTCTTCTCTACACTGCATGCAACCAGCATTGTACTAAGGACTAACAATACAAATCTCGCGCTCATAACCGAATTCATAGACGTTCCGATAAAGCTACAAAAAAATTGTGCTTACCTGGCAATTGTTTCGCTGGGTAAATATCGCTTCAACCACGTGATTTCTGCCGGGACAAGCCATCCTGTCTTTAACTCACCCTTCGTCGTAATTACGCTATTAAATACAAGGGTGCTACGCTGCCATACTCCTCTCCCGTACTCGCCTTTGAGATTGTTCATGGGAACTGTAATCACGTCGTCGTTTTTAAGGAATGCGACACATGTTCGATCGAAAAGATCAACGTTGATCTTTTGTTGAATTTCTTTCATTTTTCTCACCGAGTCATCGATCGAACATCCGCTCGCCTCCTGCACGTTTTCGTCAGTGGCCAGGATCACGAACTGGTTAAAACGAATATCAAATGACGACTTCAGAGGAACGCCGTGCGCAGTCCATCGATTTGTAAACGCCGAAAGTTCATCAGAAATTATAGATACCTCTGAGGAATTAAGCCGCCGGTTGGCCTGATAGATCCAAATGCGAGAGTGTTCTGGAAGTTGGTCAAATGGTAAATGCATAGGTAATTCGCTATGGGATTAAACCTTGTGATGAGGCAATAAGTTCGGCTAGATCACTCACCTGTACGTCATTTTCGCGGTTTTTGCCTTTTACGCCATCGCTCATCATTGTCATACAGAATGGGCAGGCCACTGCGATAATTTTTGCCTCGGTCGATAAAGCCTCCTCCGTCCGTTCAATATTTATGTCCTTCTTCCCTCGTTCAGGTTCTTTAAACATTTGAGCACCCCCTGCGCCACAGCAGAGGCCTGTAGACCTGCAGCGTTTCATTTCCACAAGGTCGGCGTCAAGCGCCTCGAGGATGGCCCTTGGTGCTTCATATACATTATTGGCCCTTCCGAGGTAGCATGAGTCATGATAGGTAATCTTCTTTCCCTTATAAGACCCGCCCTCTTTCAATTTCAAACGGCCCTCGTTGATGAGACCCTGAAGGAATGTCGAATGATGCATAACATCGTAAGATCCTCCAAGATCAGGATATTCATTTTTTATGGTGTTAAAACAATGGGGACATGCAGTCACCACCTTCGTGATGCCATAACCATTCATAACTTGAATGTTATTCATTGCTTGCATCTGAAACAGAAACTCGTTACCCGCGCGTCTCGCAGGATCGCCCGTACACGTTTCTTCAGTTCCTAGAACGGCGAACTTTAAACCGATCTCATTAAGTATCTTGACGAATGCAATTGTTACCCTCTTATACCGATCATCGAACGAGCCTGCACATCCAACCCAGAATAGAATTTCAGGTGACTCTCCCTTAGCAGCAAACTCTGCCATTGTCGGCGCATTGTATTGTCCAGGCATAAGCGTTATTTTTTGTTAAGGTCGTTCGCCCAATTAAATCGGTCGCCGGGAGAGAATTTCCAGGGAGCAAAATTGGTTTCAATATTCTGAAACATAGAATTCCATGATTGCGGAGCGCCGGACTCTTCCATCGAGATGTATCTTCTCATTTCCAAAATTAATTCAAGTGGATTGATCATCACAGGGCAGGCTTCAACACACGCATTGCAGGCTGTGCATGCATTGATTTCTTCTTTAGTTATGTAGTCGCCAAGTAATGTCTTTCCGTCGTCAAGACCCTTACCGCCAGAGGAGATACTTTGTCTAACGTCTTCCATACGATCTCGCGTATCCATCATAATTTTTCTTGGCGAGAGCTTTTTGCCGGTGAGATTCGCAGGGCATTCCGATGTACATCTTCCGCATTCGGTGCATGCATAAGCGGCCATCAGATTGTTCCAGCTGAGGTCATTTATATCTTTGGCTCCGAAACGGCCAGGCTGGGTGGCAGGAGTTGCGTCGGCACTTGTTATACCCAACATCATTTTAACTTCGTTCGTCACCACCGGCATGTTCTTGAGTTGTCCTTTCGGTTCAAGGTTTGCAAAATATGTGTTTGGAAATGCCATGAAAATGTGGAGGTGCTTCGAATAGGTGATGTAAATAGCAAATCCCAGAATGCCAATGATATGAAACCACCAGGCTACCCGTTCAATTACTATAAGTGACGTTGTATTAAGATCATCAAAAGCAGGTTTCAAAATCCCGCTGAAGAACAAACTTCCCGTCGACGTATAATTTGCATCTCTTCCCTGCAACACTTGATCAGCGGCATTCATTGTTAGTATTGCGCACATGAGTGTTATTTCCGTGATAAGAATGATGTTCGCGTCGAGCCGTGGCCAGGATGTCATTTCTGCCGACCAGAATCTTTTCAGCTTGAGGATGTTCCGTCTGAAAAGCATTGCAACACACGCGACCAAAACGGCTACGGCAAGAAATTCAAAAACATTCATCAGCACGTTGTAAAATCCGCCAAGATAGGGAGCAAAGATCCTATGAGTTCCAGCGACGCCATCGATAATGAACTCAAGGACTTCCAGATTTATCACCAAAAACCCCACGTAGATAAAAAGGTGGAGTATTGCCGGAACGATCCTCTTAAACATCTTCTTTTGTCCGAAAGCCACCAGGAGCATGTTCCGAAATCTCTCGGGGGGATTGTCGGAAATTTTCGTGTCTTTACCCAGGTTTATGTTGGCCCGTATCTCCAACACCCTTTTTCGAATAAAGTATGAGGCGGCAATCAAGGTGATTGCAAAGGCTATCTGTTGCGGCATATGTCATTAAAACTTAAAAATAATCCCACCAGGCGGTAATCAATAAAAGCTGGTGCTTTTTTGCATGGAATCTAAAATTACATACTTTTGTGCCTCATTTTCGGTGATGTAGCTCAGTTGGTAGAGCAAAGGACTGAAAATCCTTGTGTCGGGGGTTCAATTCCCTCCATCACCACTTTGGCCCCGCTGTGCGGGGCTTTTTGTTTTTCTATTGCTACAATTTCTATTTTAGTAATTTAGCAAAGATTGACTATTTCTTTATGTGTTTTTTCTCTAATTGACAGCGAATGGGTGAACTCGACCTCTCTGAATATCACGCCCGTTTGTTATACGTTACCTTCGCCGAAGTCACCTTAGGCTTAATTTTCTATTTCATTTTTCGACATTTTGGACGCCTTTATCGCAGAAGGTTTCTTCTCACATGGGCGCTGAGTTGGGTGGCTTATGCAACATTCATGAGCACATCGGGCTATGTTTCCATCTTCCTGTTAGAAACACAATCCTTGTTCAGAGATGCCTTAAGTATTGTCGCTCAGGTAGCGTGCTTTCTTCAAATAATATTGATTCTACGGGGTACGTATGAGCTCATTTACGAGAAGGCATTTTCGAAACGAAAGTTCCGGATCATATTCCTTTTGACATTCATCTTTGCACTGTTTTCAGTAGTCGCTTTTGGTCAGGCGGGACCATTCTCAAGATACCTTGTTAGCTTTGGCAGCAGGGCGATCATCACCGGCATTGGATTTCTCGTCGCTGGAATGG
>DASVBA010000128.1:0-12881 GCA_036376095.1 Chryseolinea sp. | reverse complement strand
AGCTGTGCTAACATATCTTTTTCCCAACGCCTGTATTTTCGAAGGAAGTCTACCTTCGCTTTATAGTGCTCATCAGGTTTGATCTCCAATGCCAGACTTTTTAGCGAGCTGTCAGTAATGTCGACAAGTTTATCAAGCTTTTCTCTTTCCGTCATTGTGTCTTTCAATATGTCGTTGACAACAATAGGATCGCCGTAGTTTAATAGCACGCGCGACCGGAACGAGTGATGATCATCATAGTGGAAACCGACAGGAATGATAGTTAGTGGCGTATTGGGATGTTTTTGCTGAAACTGTAATGTCATCCTCGCAAAGCCGCGCTGAAGAGAACCGGTTGCATACGGTTCGTTATGATTGCCTTCAGCAAAAATTAGTATATCGTTGCCCTGGGCGAGCATGTTGGTCCACTCCTGGATAATTGCGTCGTTATTGCGTAGCGATCCAAAGCCATCCCGGACCCTGAACACTGGCTTGATCTGAACAGCCGTTAACAGGAAGGTAACGAACCCTTCCTTAAACACACTTGCTCTGGCAATGGACCACGGGTTTCTTGGTGTGGTACAGATAACAAGTACAGCGTCGAGAAATGCATTCTGATGATTTGGAATAAAGATGACAGGCCCTGCGGCAGGTACGGCGCTGGCATTGTTGATCTGTACTTTACTGAAATAAACGCGCCATGCAGCGGTGCTGTAAACTTTCATACACCGGAAAAAAAGAGTTGACCTCATGAATCGATCTTCTAAATAATTTGTGGAACTGGCTTGCGTCTGATGAAATAAGAGAAGGCGAAGCCACTTACGAGGTGCCATATTCCCCACCATGCCGCCACCAGTGCCATGGAACCGTTACCCTGAAAAAATGTAAATATAAGAACAAGTCCGAGACCGGAGTTTTGTATACCCGTTTCGATGGCTACCGACCGGTTGACCGATTCCTTATTCTTAAGGAGTGAACTAAAATAGTATGCGCTCAGCAACCCAAGACCATTGTGAAAAAACACGATCCAAAAAACAGAAAGGATGTGACTCTTAAACACCTCGAAATTGTTGATGAAAGCCACGATGATAAATGTCATAAGGATAATTATAGACAATGTCCTCATGAATTTTGAGATCTTCTCTGTTGCGTTTGGAAAATAACGGGCGAATGACATTCCAGCGAGCAGTGGGATCAGTAATATCGCCATCATATTCAAGAACAGATCAAGGAAGCTGATCTCGAAGGACTGAACCCGTTGTGTGAGCCCCGGAACCAATGAGGACCAAAAGAAGAAGCTTGCAGGAGTGACTAAGAAACAGATCAATGACGTAATAGCCGACAGCGTTACGGACAACGCAATATGTCCCCGTGCCAGCATGGAAAAAAAGTTCGATGCGTTTCCACCAGGACATGCAGCAACGAGTATCATTCCGAGCGCGATGTCGTGTGGAGGCGAGATCACGTAAATGAGAAGTATTGTGATCAGCGGAAGAAGAAAGTATTGGCAAAACAACCCTGTCAATAGTGCTTTCTTATCGTTTCGCAGTTGATAGAAGTGATGTGGCCTGATGTCAAGAGCGACCCCGAACATGATCAGCGCGAGACATACATTAAGGACAGTCAGATTGCCTGAGGAGAAATTGATATTGATCGACTGCGTTTCCAAGGATCTAACGGGTTAAATTCCCGGGTAAATTAATAGATTAGTTCGAAATGTATTCGGTCGAAAAACGCAAGGATTCATTCAGCCCCGTTACCCTTGTCTTCATACCATTCATCCACAGACAATGCAGGTCCCGATGCGGCAAAGACAGCGAGTTGATCACACCTTTCGTTTTCGGCGTGTCCCGCATGGCCTCTTATCCAGACAAATTTTGGTTTGTAACGCTGATGAAGCGGTATATAACGCTGCCATAGATCAGCATTCGCTTTTTTGGCAAAGTTCTTTTTCTGCCATCCCCAGATCCATCCTTTTTCAATTGCGTCTACAACATACTTCGAATCAGAATAGATGGTTACCGGTATGCCTTCCTTTTTAATTGCCTCCAGTCCTGTGATCACCGCCAGCAATTCCATTCTGTTATTGGTAGTAAGGCGGAATCCCTGCGAAAGTTCTTTCACAGCATCCTTATACTTCAGGATGACTCCGTAGCCGCCTGGTCCGGGGTTGCCCTGTGCCGCACCATCCGTGTAAATTCTAATCATCCGGGGAAGACATTAGATTTAAAGATCTTCACCGCTATGGCCAAAAGTATCACTCCAAAGACGCGTCGTAAGACAGAGAATCCTGATTTACCGATCACCCTTTCCAACCATGGCGAGGCACGCAGCACAATATAAACAAAGACGAGGTTGACCAGAATACCTACCAGTACATTCCACTCCTGGTATACCGCGCGCAGGGAAAGTATTGTAGTCAATGTCCCGGCACCGGCAATCAGAGGAAATGCCAGCGGCACAATGGACCCGGATCCCCTGGATTCAGGATCATCTTTAATCAGCGTGATGCCGAGTATCATTTCCATCGCTACGATAAAGATCACGATCGCCCCGGCGACAGCAAACGACGCCACATCAAGTCCGAAAAGATTTAGTATAGACTGCCCGAGATAGAGAAAGCATACCATCAGGGCTGCCGAGATCAACGTTGCCTTTTCGGCGTGTATCCGGCCTTCCCGTTTGCGAATGATTATAATGAATGGTATCGAACCGACGATATCAATAACGGAGAACAAAATGAGCGAAACGGAAAAAATTTCCTTCAGGTCAAGCATGGCAAAAATTTGAAACAAAGCTAAAACAAAAATGCCGGACTTACGCCCGGCATTCGGCTGCACTATGAACCTAACCTAAAAGGATACCTGGTATTGCAGTACTACCTGTCCTTTTGTTGAAACTTTCACCAAATCCTGACCTTGTGCTTCGTATACCGGTCGGCTTTGATAATCGAGTGTGAGTTTGCTGGTGTGGCCTTTTATCAGCCAGTTAACTCCAACATCCACCACATTCATGGGGTCACTGAGTCTGTCATAGTCAGCACTCATTAATGAAGCGTATGGCATGAGCGTTCCTACACTGCCCAAAAGATCTTTTTTCAGGAGATATCCTACCTGTGTATAAATAACTTTCCCCGTGCCAAACATCGGAAAGGCATTTCCCTGACTACCGGGGTAGGGACCGTTGTCGATACCGTTGGCGGGATTCATGATCCCATTGTACCGCAGATAATTTGTGCCATAGTCGAGATCATAGAATCCGGCATAAGCCGATAATGCCGTGCCCTTTTCTGCATTGAGCGGAGCGTCATAATACAACGCGACCGACCACAGGTTCATATCGTGGTAGTTAGTAGTAACGCCGGCGTCCGGACTGGTCCAGGTAGCATTGTTTTGCGTGATGAATCCTGCTTCGATATTCAATATCTTTTTCTTTCCAAGGTATGTGCCCGTCATATACGGGGTTGTGTGAGTTTCTTTGTCAAAAAAGTTATACATAAAAAATCCCTGAAACTGTTTATGGTGCCCAACCTGTGCGAATGTTGCACTTGTTCCGATTGGTGGTGGCGTTTGTCCGTTCGTGGTGATGGGAAACGGATCGCTCAGCACCACGCGATAATCAAACTTGCCCAGCTGACCACGCGCATAAATGCTGAGTTTTCGGGAGAATTCGTCCGTTTGATCTACGGTGGCCTGCGCAAACACCGGAACATCCATCGTCATGATCGTGCCAATACTTGGCTGACTAAATCGGGACAACCCATTTGCGATTGTAAGACCAGCTCCAAGCTTAAGCCTGTCATCGTCTTTCCACATTTTGTATTCTCCTAACGCATCGTGAAAGAACGCCTGTAGTTTTCGGTTTCCTCCGTTCTGCGACAGGAAGTTAAAATTGTTCTGACCGAACTGCGTGTAGAAGAATACATGGTCCGTGAGCTGGCCGAAGAATTGGATACGCGTTCGCCGAAGGCCGATATCAAAAGTTTGATCAGCTGGTTCACCCATTACGGTTGTGCCTGGATTGCTGTCATTATAACGCAGCCAGACCTGATTGAGGAAAGTCCATTTTAAATAATGACTGCCGTCCTCATTTAATTTTAGTTTCATCTCTTCGATCGTGTTTGAAGGCGACGAAGTTTGCGCCAAAACGGCACATAGGGGTGAAGCCATACAAAAAAGTACGGTGATAATATTTTTTTTCATGGTTGAGTATTGTGCAATGGATAGAAAGAAAAAATTCTACCCAAGTTAAGGTTAGTTCATTGAAATGATATCATTATAAACAATACCGTTACAAAAAATCGGCTTGAGTTGCTCCTCCGTTTGTTCAACAATAAATCCTTTTACCTGGAGTTGTTTACGCTCAACACGATCGCGGATAAAATAATAATCCAGGAGGAGATTGCACTGGTTTATTATATGCTGCTCGACGAGAATGTGATCACGAAGATCAACACGAAGGATCTCTTTATCCTGATTCTTCAGGAATGCTTTTAAATTGAACTTCAGGGAAGCAGCAGGTGATTGAATCGATTCACAGCGCGTAAGCCGGTCCACAAGATGTTGCTCGATGGAGCCAACGATAACAACCTGCGTACATTCCTTACTCTCAATAAAATATTGGATCTGTCCTTTCTCCAACGGATCATGATTTTGCAGCCGGCTATCAGACAAAGCATAAATAAATATCCTGTCGTCGAATTCGACACGTTTGTTCAGTCCGTATTCACCAAAAGCGATGACGAGCGTTTTCTCGGTACCGGCCATGGCCATAAGATTAACCAGGTTGTTCATATGTTAAGCGGGTTGTGCTTCAACTTTATTTAATGCGTTTACAAAACCATCGACGAATACGAGGGTATCCACTATTTCGGCTGGTGAGAGTGTTTCGCGCTTCTCGTAAATCAATAGTTTGTTGCGGTGAGATTCGACGTGTGCCAATGAGTGTGTTTGTAAAAAACCGATAAGGTTGTCGCGAAAGAATCTCCTTACATTGTCTTCATCTTCTGCACGCAAATAGTACTGGGATGAAAAGGCGGGGTGGTCTTTGAAGTCAATGTCTTTCCCAAATGCCAATTCCGAGAGTTTCGTCCACAGCTTCTCGGGTTCAAGCGAGAATTCGGGGATATGAGTATCGAGCTCTGAAACATGGATCACGGTGAGAACTGTGTCGCTTTGAGCTATTCCGGCGCCTTGTGATAGGGTTATATCAGAGATCTCTACCTTGCCGAAGTCCATGTACTTCGAAAGTATGTTTTCCTCGTACAGGATCTTTGCCCCTCTTTCTATAGGGAAGTTTTTGAACTTCATAGAGTTCTTGATCTTCTGGGGATAAAAGATCAGATCGTTACTCTCAGCGAATTTACGCAGCTCAATCTGACGTGGACTCAGCCTGATCTCAAGTCTGTTTGTTTTTCCAGGTGAAAATTTCCGGGAAGCCAGTGGGTGATTAGAAAAGATCTGGAAGTATTCGAATCCTGTCACCGCCACCGTGCCGCCGCTATGGTGATACTCTTCTTGAAAATGATGAAGCTGCTCCATGAAGGTGTGATCGACAATGCGCGCATCCGCAAAATTCAATACTACTTTCTTGCCTGGTGTAAACTTGTGGAAAAGTTTCTTGAATCCGATAAGGTTCGAGAAGATGGCTGCGTCTTTCACAACTACCTGGTATTCCTCCTCAGTTTCAGTTACTTCGTATCTGGCCTTGAATAGACTCCTTAAGGGTGCGCCATTGAGGATGTGAAAGATAAACTTCGCAAGGATACCGGACGCAACACCGATGAGCAGATCCGTGGAAACTGTTACGATAACAGTGATCACAAATATCATAAGCTGTTCCGCGCCGATCTTATAAGTTTTAAAGAACTCGTTCGGTGAAGCGAGCCGGTATCCAACGGCAATGAGCAATGCCGCTAGCGCCGAATTAGGGATCATCTCAATTACCGGGATAAAAAACAACATAGCGATGAAAAGAAAGAAGCCATGGAAAAAGTTTGCCCATCTCGTTCTTGCACCAAAATTCACGTTTGCCGAGCTACGCGCTACTTCAGAGATCATCGGTAGTCCGCCTAGAAATCCTGAAAGAAAGTTGCCCGCGCCCAGTGCTGAAAGGTCTTTGTTTGGATTTGATTGTCGTTTGAAAGGATCGAGTCCGTCAACAGCCTTCACAGTTAGCAGCGACTCCAGGCTATTAATAAAGAGGAACATTACAACATACTTCCAAAATACGGCTGTTCCAATCGCTTCGAAGCTGGCATTGAAGCTGATGTTTTCCCAAAAGTTTCCAATGCTCACGAGGTCAAAAGCCGGTTCGGTATGACGGAAATCCATTATCAGCGCCATTGGTATTGTGACGGCCAGCACAACCATCGGCGCAGGGATGATCTTAAAGATCTTTCCTTTCAGTAGTGGCATGCCAAAGATGATGACCAGGCTCACGACGCCCACGAGAGAAACCCTTGGGTCGGCATTCATAAACGAATGAGGGATCATCTCATAAAGTTCAATGGGCTCAAGTCCCTTCAGGGTGGCGGGATCAATTCCAAGCAACACATGTATTTGTTTGGAGAAGATGATTAATCCGATAGCGGCTAGCATACCATGTACAGCCGATGGCGGGAAAAAATCGCTTAACGAACCGAATTTGAGAAAACCAAATGCGATCTGAATGAGGGACATTATAACGATAGCCCCACAGGCCAGTTGAACACCTGTAACGCCATCAATATTTAATGCGCCGAGTTCGGTGACGGCTCCTGCGCAAATAGTAATGAGTCCGGCGGCGGGACCTTTAATAGTGAGTGCTGAGCCAGCAAAAATGCTTACGAACATACCACCGATCATAGCAGTGAGTACACCCATAGCTGCCGGGAAACCGCTGGCTTTGGCGATACCAAGACTTAGTGGTAACGCAAGAAGAAATACCAGGAATCCGGAAACCGCGTCTACTCGCCAGTTTTGTTTCAGGCCCGCAAGGCCGTCTTTAGGAATTTCAAGTGTTTTCATGTTTTGTTTACTTTTTTAGCTCACACCCTTTTCGATCAGTCAGCTCTTCTTAATTCTTTTCTCCCCAGGGAATAGTGAGTGTGTTTTGAAATGTTAATTGTTTAAAGGTTGATTAGTTCTTTGCTTATGTTTTGTCTTTTACCTTTTCTTGCTTCTGATTAATTCAAGTACGCCGTTTACAAATGTGAGTGGGTGTGGAGGGTTTCCAGGCACGTAGAGATCAACGAGATATTTCTCCAGGAAGGATCTGTCAAGTGCCCTGCTGCCGGAGTGAATACCGCCGCTGATCGCGTCTGATCCTACGAGGATTATTAGCTTTGGTGAAGGAACTGCATCGTAGCATACCTGTAGCGCTTCTGCCATATTTTCGGATATCGGTCCCGTTATAACGATTCCGTCGCAATGGCGCGGCGATGCCAGGAATTCAATCCCGTAGCGTCCCATGTCAAAATTTACATTGCCGCATGCGTTAAGCTCCGCCTCGTCAGCATTAGCGCCTGCAGCCGAAATCTCCCGTAGTTTGAGAGACCTTCCGAAAAGAGATTGAATCTCATCTCGTATCCTGGAGGGATCCAGAGTAATAGGATTTACTTCGCCTTCCTTTACAACAAGCCGCTCCCTTACGTTGGTTGCTATTTTATAGTCTTTGGTGAATTTTATTTTACCCGGATAGGCAAACTCACATTCACCACACATAACACACTTGCCCATGTCGATGCTTATTGGATACTTTCCTATGGCCGACGTTGGACATAGAGCGGCAAGTGCTTCTTCGTCTACTTTCATTTCACTGATTTCCGGTCTTCCCTTGAATGGTCCGGGAAGCTCCGGCTTGGAGATATCAGGAATGAACTGTTTTCCGTGTTGTTTTAGTATCGTTAATTCGTCGAAGAACATATTGAATGCTTTTTACAGGTCGTGACCACAGTAACTCAGGTTGTAGCTCTTATTATTGATCGGGAAGTCGGAGATCTCCAGGTCGCGTAGCGAAAGAGCCAAGGCCATCCAGTTATGCTGAGAAGGATCTTTCACCTTATAGTGAATGATCTGACCTTTTTGATCAGTCACTGCGCTATGACAGATCTCTCCACGCCAGGCTTCTACCAGTGATACGGTCAGCGAGTCTGGCATCAGCTTGACGTCTGACTGGTTTGCCGGCGGTGCCACACTTTCTGTGGTTTCAAGACGATTCAGCAATAAATGGATGTACGCTATAGATTTTTCAATTTCTATTCTCCTCAAGGCGGCTCTCGCCCATACATCTCCCGTTGTAACTCCGAGAACAGGCTCGTAAGGAACAAGTGTATAGGCACTGAATGGATGAGACTTACGGAGATCTCTCGCTACTCCGGTCATTCGCGCAGCCATACCCACGGCCCCAATAAGTTCCATTTGAGTTTTTGTGACGGTGCCGATATTTTCAATTCGCATCAGTACGCTGGGCAAAGCAAATGTCCGATTGGCCATTGTGCTGAACCGTCTTTCGAAATCTTTGAGGAACTTCTTTAAGGATTCTACGAGAGTATGATTCAAGGGGTAATGAGATCCGCCCACACGTATTAGTCCTTTTCCAAATCTATTGCCGCACCACAACTGTGAGTAGTTGATGGTCGGCGTCCTGAGCGCTCCGAAGACAGACGCGCCTAATTGATAGGCCAGGCCAATGCACAGGTTGCTTAAATCACCGATGTGCATCGCTATGCGTTCAAGTTCAAGCCCAATCGTTCTCTCAATCATGAGACGATCGTTTATGCGAATGTCGGCCATGCTTTCGATCAGCGTAGCGAATGCTGTCGCATGTCCAACAGCAGTATCGGCAGCAATACTTTCCGAAAGTACTGTTCGCTGGAGCAAAGATGTTTTCCTTAAATAAGTATCTTCAACTCCACGGTGTTGCCATCCTAGCTGAATTTCAAGGTGTAATACAGTCTCCCCGTTGCAAAGGAATCTGAAGTGTCCTGGTTCAATTACACCGGCATGGATCGGGCCCACACCAACTTCGTGCAGTTCATTGCCGTGGATCCGGTAGAAAGGATAAGTGTTGATGGTTTTCTTTCGGTCTGCGCGGTTAAAAGCATAACGCAACGGCTTGTCCCATGGACTGTTGATGAATTCGACTCCGAAGTTCTCGGATATCTCACGCTCATAAACATGCAGTGCATAGCAGCTGGACACCATCGAAATAAGCTGAATGCCCTTCCGTAAAGGCTGTTCGTGTGACAATACCATGATGTCACCATTGCTGTCGTTTGCGACGCAGCAAATAAACTTCAACCGTTCCCTGAATGGAAAGGCATAATAGGTTACGCAATGATTGTTATTATCCTCAAGTAATGACAATACCTCCGCGAGGAACAGGTTGTACGGAATCGTCGGAATTTCAATGAGCCGTACCGTACCCTGGTTCCGGATTACCACATACTTGTCATGTTCCGTTACAGTTTCCATAATTAAACGGGCAAAGATTTAATAGCCTGGTTGATACTATCCACAACAATCCCCGGCCTGAACAGCCCGATGTAAAACACGATCAGGATAAGGGCCAGCTGGATAACTGATTCGAAAGGTGTAGCACCCTTCATGTTTATGTTTGCCGTATTTTTCTTCAGGAACACGATCCCGAGCATTCTCACTGCAAGGCCATAGATCACGATCAGCACCAGCAAAAGAACAATCAGCGCAATCCACCAATAATTATTTGCGATGAGTATCTGGAACATCAGCAGTTCCGAGATCAACATACCTGACGGTGGCATTGCGATAATAGAGAGGAATCCCAGGAGCATTACCAGTCCCCCTAATGGATTAATGCGCAAATAGCTTCCGATATTCTCGTCGATCTTGCTGTTGTATATCCGGTGCATTTGTGACACCTGAAAGAACAAGCTCGACTTAACCAGCGAGTGCATGATCAGGTGCAGGATAGCGGCGAAATAACCAAGGCCGCCGCATGAGAATGCGATCATTACAAGGGATGCATGTTCCATGCTGGAATAGGCGAACAAACGCTTGACGTTTCTCACCTTCAGCATATACGCAGCCGCAAAGAACAACGAAATGAGCCCCGTTATCATCAATAGTTTATTCATCCAGGGAAGGATCGATGTTGAGGAAAATGCTTCGTAGAAGCGGTAGATCGCTACAAATCCTGCATTCATCAGCACCGAGGAGAGACTGGCGCCAACCTGAGACGGAGAAACATCTTTTGCGTCTATGTCGACGTTGAACAAGGGAACGAGCCCCATCTTCACGCTGAATCCGGTTACAATAAGCAGGAAGCACGCCTTCAGCCACAGTGGATTCAATTGATCTGATATACTTTTGACTGTGGCAAATGTGAAATCGACGTTTTGTATCTGCTGACCAGCTAAACCAAGGAATAGGACACCGGCAAAGGCCAATGTAATTCCGATAGAAGAGATGAATAAATATTTCCAGGTTGCCTCGAGCGACTCGCTGGTGCGGTTGTGATAGATAAGCACGGAAGCTCCCAGCGTTGTTGCTTCCATAAACGCCCACAATACACCAAAGTGTGAGGCAAGAAGAACACCAATCATGCCGCCCGTAAAAAAGATCGTACCCGCATTGTGAAGGGCCTGAACGTTTGGTCTCACGTCGCGGTCCTTGACAAAGGCGAGGTAGTGAACAGCCGACACCACACTAACAATAATCAGGATGACGAAAAAAATAAATCCGATCTGGTCGCAAAAGAAGAATTCATTTAGCTGCTGCCCGAGCCTGGGCAAAAGATATGCGCCAAGAATTACAACGCCGAACAAGTGAATAAAAACAAGAACATGGCTTAATGTCCTGTTCCGTACGAAATAGGTAACTAAGGATAAAAGAGCGGTGATGCAAAAGAACAGGTAGATCATAGCGCTAGTCCTTTAGTTTTGACAATTGAGTAGCATCCATATCCTGGAAGTAGTCTTTCACTTTGTTGAAAAAGACTCCCATTACAAGAACACTGGTGAATATATCCAGCAGGATTGCTGAGTTGACAAACATTGGCATTTCCGAACCCAGGGCAAGTGACAGGAGGAAGATTCCGTTTTCAATTACGAGGTAGCTGATCAGATGCGTTACCAGATCCCGATTGTTGATTGCTACAAACAATCCGATAAAGATCGAGGCGATGGCTGCAGTAAAGTATTTGACTTGCAGGTCGGCGTTTGTTCTTAGTTGATCATGCAGCAAGTAACCGATGAGAAAACTTACAACGATGATCACTCCGGCGATCAGCACGGAATAGTATCCTTTCAACGGACCGCTATTATGCCGGTGGACCTTATTCCTCGTAATACGATGCAGGAACCATGGGACGAATACTGCTTTAAAAACCAAAGTCTCGACCAGGATAAATAACAATTGCAGGATCGAAACCTCTTTAAGCTCAAGAAATGCAAGCCCAAAGAGAAGAACGCCCTGCAAGGCCATTAGCCCGAAGTAGCTTTTTACCATCTCTACCTTTGAGATGTAGATAAGTGAAATAATGAACACGATGATAAGAAAGTTGATCATATCAAATCCTGTTTTTTATGATTATCACGACGAAGAGCAGGATCATTGCGATGGCGCTTACAGACAAAATGTATTGTGCGTTCATTGCCATTTTGTTCCTTGCTCTGAACGATTCAAGCCACCCAATACCAGTGGCAAACATTACCTGAAGGATCAGAAATATTCCGATCCTGACAGAGAGGTCCAGCGACTGTGGTATAAAGCAGTTTGCACTTAGCGTGCTGAAAAGCACAAACTTTATGTTGTTAGCTGTTTTAATGATGGCCAGGTCGAAGCCGCTGTGATCGAGCACCATTACTTCGTGCACCATTGTTAATTCCAGGTGCGTAAGCGGATCATCGACTGGCAGCCTGCTCGTTTCCACCAGGGTGATATTCGCGAGAATGTATCCTGCCAGGACCGCGATTATTATCGAAAAATAATTGTCATAATGCAGGTTGGCGAATATGTCGTGGAACGAGGTGTAACCTGTAAACATTGCCAGTGAACCTAGCAGTACAAAAAATGCCGGTTCAATAAGCATCGAATAGAACGCTTCGCGATTGGCACCCATTCCTTCGAATCCGCTCGATACGTCCAACGCGCTGAGGATGATCATAAACCGGCCCAGTGCCAGGAGATAAGCGAACAGTACAAAATCTCCCCTAAAGGAAAAGAGCGCCGTGTTTTCTTCGAAAGGAACAAACAATGCTGCGATCATGACCGTTGAAAAATATACCGGTGCGGCTATCTGAAATACGAAGCTTGACGAGATGCTGTAAACGCTTCCTTTTTTTAGCAATCGGGATATATCGAGCCACGGCTGAAGTATCCCGGGTCCTTTGCGGCCGCTAAAGATCGCCTTGATTTTCACGATCACCCCCGGGAAGTAAATGCAGGCAATAAGTATCAGTGCAAGGGACAGCATATCAGATCACATTTAGAATGGTTAGCAATCCAAGTATGGCCAGGAATAATAAAGGATAAATCAGGTAATGATTTATCAGCCCTGACTGTGCAACGCCTGCTTTAGGCAAGTACCTTACGATAAGGTGAACCCAGCTCAATACGGTCTTTTCTTCGATCAGGTCTTTGCTCTCCGTCGAGAAGGATTTCGGCTGCGGGAATATTTCCTTTTCGTCAAATGACTTGTAATGCCGCGTGTTATAAATGAGCGGATTGACGAGTTGCCGCAGGCTGTCCGCGTAGGATGTTGGCGTATACTGATGCCGGTAGTCACCTGCTGTATAGCCGCATCCCCATGTGGGTCCTTGCCAGACTTCGACGCTTCGTTGCCTCCATGCTTTCACGGAGTAAACCACCACCAGGAAAATGACAAACAATATGTTTATGTTGCTTACCATCTCGAGTGATTCAAGTATTTCCGCCGAAAAG
>DASVBA010000269.1:0-8343 GCA_036376095.1 Chryseolinea sp. | reverse complement strand
TGGGGCATTAGCTCAGCTGGCTAGAGCGTGACGCTGGCAGTGTCAAGGTCATCGGTTCGACTCCGATATGCTCCACGGGTTAGGAGGTATACGGTATAAGGTATAGAGGTATAGGGTTTGATTCAACAATATTTATACTTTCATCCCTTATACCCTTATACCCTATACCCCCTACTGCATTCGATTCCGATCGATGAAATCACGGAACGCCTTCTTATACGTTTCCCCGATGGGGATCATCACATTGCCGACCTGAACGTCACCTTTGTGAATGATGGAGATTGCTTTAAGTGCGACTATAAACGAGTTATGCACCCGGATAAACTTTTCCGGTGGTAGTTGATCTTCCAGTGCTTTCAGGCGTTGAAGGCTGATGATCTTTTGCGTCGGTGTATGAATGGTTACATAGTCTTTCAACCCTTCTACGTACAGGATGTCATCGAGATTTACCTTCACCAGCTTGGTTCCATCTTTTACAAAGACGAATGGCTGACTGCTCTCGTGATTTGTCTTCTCAGGAGTTTGCACAGAACTTTTCTCCAACCTCTCCGTAACTTTTTCAACAGCTCTTAGGAATCTCTCGAACGTAATAGGCTTCAACAAGTAATCGGCTACATCAAGTTCATAGCCCTCCAATGCATATTCGGAATAAGCGGTCGTTAGAATTACCAAAGGCTTTTTCTTTAATGCTTTCAGTAATGATATGCCGGTGAGTTCAGGCATTTGAACATCCAGAAAAAGAAGGTCAACGGTGTTGTTACGCAAAACATCCATGACCGTCAATGGACTGGAGCACGCCTCTACAAGGTGCAATGAGGGAACCTTGCTAACATAATCTATCATCAGGTTACGGGCAAGGGGCTCATCGTCAACAATGACGCAATTCAGTTTCAACGTATTGAAAGATTAAGTTTGACCGCATACTTCTCACGAGTGTCTTCAGTCACCAGTGTATATTTTCCTGGATAACTAAGTTCGAGACGTCTTTTGACATTGCTTAGACCGATCCCGGACTTTTCATTTCCATCCTTCTGTTCAGCACTCCTGCTGTTTTCGACTGTATAGATGCATTCATGATCGCGAAGGGAGATAGCGATATTCACCCATGCCTTCGGGTTGCTGTTATTCACCCCGTGTTTGAATGCATTCTCTAGAAAAGTTATAAAAATTAGAGGAGTAATCCATACGTTTTCGGTATTGCCGGAAACTTCAAACTTGATAGGAATCTGGTCATTCAACCACAACCGCTCAAGGCTAATATAGTTCTGCATGTACTCGATCTCTTTACTCAGCAATACTTTCGGATGATTGGTCTCGTAGATCATATATCTCATCATCTGCGAAAGCTTGGCAATGACCTCTGTTGTATTTTCTGATTTGCTGTAGGCCAGATAATAAAGATTGTTCAGGGTGTTAAAAAGAAAATGCGGATTGATCTGTGCTTTTAAAAAATTGAGCTCAGCCGTCAATTTTTCATTTGCCACTTCATTTTTCTTTGCCTCAAACTCCAGCCAATCTATGGCAAAGCGTAGCATTGCAACGAAGATCACGATAAAAAAATTGGTCGTAATAATCTGAACGACGAATCGCGTACTGTACACATATTCTACGCTTCTCGTCAAACCGTCGGCAAAATAGCGGTCAAGGGTGATCCGGAGAGACATGATGAGCAGGAACGGAATAAAGAATTCAAGAAGGTAAAGCCATACGTTCCGGCGTTTAAGAAACCGGGGAAGAAAAACAAAGTAGTTCAAATACGCACAGAGGGCAGCAAAGACTATTTGCGTCGCTGCAATCGTTACCACCCGGTCCAACGGCAACTCGCCGCCGCGAAAGGACGTCACCTGGTAGATGAAGAATGACACATACACACACCAGAAGGATAGGTGTAAGAATACAACACGATTACGATTAAAGATTGTCGACATAACTCTGTGGCAAAACGACAATAAAGGTAGTCCTTCCATAATAAAGAAGACGACGTAGCCGGTTCTTTTCTACCGTTTGCAAAATCTGATCGACCGATTGGTGCTATTGGCACCAACTGTTGCTTGATTTGATAGCTGTCGTGATGGTCGAGTAATTGACGTGATGGTCGAACCAAAGAACCCGCTCGTATAATAACAGTTTATCGGGTCAACAAAAGACCTTCCTTTGCAGTTAAATACAAGCAGCTGGTTTCAGCCTTTGTACGTCGTTCAGTTTTACTTTTTAACAATAATGAAAAAAACATTTACGCTGATCTTTTGTATTGGAATTTCCCTAGGTGCGGTTGCCCAGAATCCCTCCGCTGGCGCTCCAACGCAGGAGTCCGTTCAAAAAGGACATGCCCGGGTGTTCGGTGCCATCGTTGATGCCGAAAGCAATCAACCCGTCGAGTTTGCTAACGTTGCCCTGATCGATCCACTAACTAGCAAACCTGTGGATGGTTCTGTTGCTGACGATAAAGGCAAATTCAATATCGTCAAAGTTGCTGAGGGAACGTACAACGTTTCGATCTCATTTATCGGCTACGAAACACAAGAAATAAAAAACATAACGGTTGACCGTAAAGGTGACGTAAACCTTGGTATAGTAAAGTTAAGCACAGGCACAAAGATCCTTAAGGAAGTTGTAGTTGAGGGACAAAAGGATCTGGTCGAAGAACGTGTAGACCGGACGATATATAATGCAGAGAATGATGCAACAGCCCGGGGCGGGGACGCAACCGATGTGCTCAAGCGTGTACCCATGCTTTCCGTCGACCTCGATGGCAACGTGTCTTTACGCGGAAGTACTAATGTTACTGTGTTAATAAACAACAAGCCCTCCACTATCATGGCCAGCAGCATTGCGGACGCGTTGAAGCAAATTCCTGCCGATCAAATTAAGAACGTTGAAGTGATCACTTCTCCGTCTGCTAAGTATGATGCGGAAGGCTCCGGCGGCATAATTAACATCAACACAAAGAAGAATACATTACAAGGTGCCACGCTCAATATTGACGCCGGTGCCGGATACAGGGGATCCAACCTGGGACTCAATGGAAATTATCGCACAAAGAAAATGGGCTTCTCAATCGGTGGTTTTGGACGAGCAAACTACAATGTTACAGGAAGCTTCGAAAACAGTCAGCTTACACGGGACACTACGATGTCGGGTGGTGTGGTAACAAACCATGAGTACCTTAATCTTCAGCGCGCGGATAATCTCAATAAAGGAATTTTCGGAAATTATACACTTGGATGGGATTATGATATCGACAAGAAGAATTCGCTGGCAGCTTCAGTTCGATTTGGCGCCCGTAACAATAAAACGTACCAGGATAACTTTCTCACGGAAGCATACGAGGATAATGTGTTCAGATCCAGCAGCCTTCGGGATGTGGTATCAAATGACCTGTCAAATACGGTGGACATAAATCTTACGTATACGCATTTATACGAAAAGCCACAGAAGGAATTCAGTTTGATGGCATTGTATAGCAAGAACAACCGTAACAACGATTTCGAGAACGTGACTAAGGAAATTGACGGAGATGTCTATCTCGAGGGATTTAAGAACCTAAACGATAGTTACAATCAGGAAATAACAATTCAAGCCGACTATCAGACACCAATTGGCACAAACCAGATGCTTGAATTAGGGGGTAAGGATATAATGCGAAAGGCATTCAGCGATTTCACCTATTTGGTAGATGCTGATGGCAGTGGTGTTTATGTCCCTTCCAACAATACAACCCTCACAAACAATCTGAACTACGATCAGAATATCGTAGCGGGCTATCTTTCTTACACGATATCCCTTCCGAAAGGATATAGTTTAAAAGCAGGGACGCGATATGAATACACTACAATAGATGCCTATTCGAAGACAGAAGAGAACATTGAAATCCCGTCTTACGGAGTTTTAGTACCAAGTGCAAATCTTTCCAAGAAGTTGAAGAATGGAACCGTGAAGGTCGCTTACAACCGGCGGATCCAAAGACCTTCCATCCAGTTTCTGAATCCAAACATTCAGGCATCTAACCAGATAGATATATCTTCAGGTAATCCGGAACTGGATCCTGAGTACACCAACAATTATGAGCTATCGTATAGTACATACATAAAAGGTTCGTCCCTGAATTTTACTTCATTCGTCAGGAACACGACGGGATCAATACAACGTGTTCGCCAGACTACAGATATAGAAGGACAGATACTTACAACTTTTGAAAACATCGGAACTGAAAATGCATACGGTCTCACAGCGTTTGCCAATGTCAACCTCGGTAAACTCTCACTTAATGGCGGCGGTGATGTGTACTATGCTGTGCTGGATAACAATGTTGACGCACGGAACGAAGGTTGGGTAGCAAGCGGTCGCGTTTTCGGAAGTTACAATCTTGAAAAAGGATGGGGCATACAATTCTTTAGTTTCATGCGCGGCCGTGACGTTCAACTTCAGGGTACTCGTGGTGGATTTGGAATGTATAGTCTTGGCTTAAGGAAAGATCTTAAGGAAAAGAAGGGCAGCATTGGCTTCGCGGCGGAAAACTTCTTTACGCCACACTTTAGGATCCGCGGCGAACAGCAAGCTCCGAATTTTGAACAGAAGAGTCTGACGATACGGGATCAACTCAGTTTCCGGGTCACCTTCAGTTATCGCATTGGAAAAATGAGTGTAGAAGGAAGGCCCAAGAGAAGAAAGTCAATTGACAACGACGACCTGAAAGATGGCGGCGATGGAGGCGGGGGTATGGATGGCGGCGCACAAACTGGTGGCGGCCAGGCTGGTGGCCAGCAACGCGGTGCCGGTGGCGTTACCCCACCAAGCAACGGTGCCCCTAGGACAAACGGAGCGGCAGCAACCGCCGTAAAAATTCCGGCGGCTGATCCTGCCGCGACAGTTAAAGCGGATGGAACCTGGAATTACACGGTTGAATCGCCGCAAGGAGGTGAGGGAGTCATTGCCATAACGAAAGATGGCGACAATTACGCCGGATCAATCACTAACAAGCGATTCAATTCGACTACACCATTAAAGTCTGTGTCAGTAAAAGGTAACGAGCTAACTTTTGAATACGACGTTACCCGCCAGGATGGAAATACGATGACAGTAAAAGTAAGGTCAATCATTACCGGCGATGCTTTAGCCGGCGAAACAAGCGTCGGTCAATTCGGTACATTCCCGATAAAAGCTACCCGCGCGCAATAGAGACTTGAGTTTGAGGGGTTAGATTTGGTTAACGTGAAGGGGACTTTGTCCCCTTCTTTTTTTTGTCCACACAAGAGGGGGTTATGAGTTATGGGTTATGAGTTATGAGTTGGTGTGCGTGCAAGGGTGTGGGTGTGGGTGTGAACACTCAATTTGACATCACACCCACTCCCATGCTTCAACCCATAACTCATAACTCATAACCCATAACCATCCTTTGCCGATTCAGCCAGCGACCGGATCTTTTTAATCCGCAACGGATCAACGGTCCGTAATTTATATTCGCTGCCCTCTTCCGAACCCATACCCTGTATGTTGGGATTTTTATAGAGCATAGTGCTGTCACTGAAGGCAAAGGCCGAACAATGTATCTCTCCAACGCCGCTTGTCGACACGATGGTTTGAACAGTCTCTTCATTTACGCCCGCACCAGGCATGATGACTATTTTTCCGTTTGCTTTTTTGTTTAACGCGGCAATGAGATCCACTCCTTTAATTGCCTGCGGTTGCTGGCCTGATGTAAGAATGCGATCAAATCCAACTTCAATACAATCTTCCAATGCTTCAAAGGGATCGCGTGTCATGTCAAATGCGCGGTGACAGGTTGCTTTCAACGGTCGCACTTTCTTTATAAGTTCACTGCATCTCTTTTTGTCGATCGTACCATCGGGATTGAGAATACCAAAGACCACGCCGTCAACGCTGATCTTCTGGCAGTGTGAAATATCCCTTTTCATGGCGTGGAACTCGTAACTCGAATAGCAAAAGTCTCCACCCCTGGGACGGATCATCACATAAAGGTCGAGGCTGACATTCTTTCGTACGACTTCAACCGTTCCCAGGGACGGAGTTGTTCCTCCATCACCCGGACTATCGCAAAGCTCAATACGATCGGCTCCGCCGTCTTGTGCTTTCATAGCTGACGCAATATTATAAACGACAACCTCAATGATCATGAAAAATTGCTCTTTGAATCTATCAATTTGTTGCCAGACGAATCGTGCACAGCATAGTTAAAACCCTTCTGCAGACAGTACGCTCCGTATTCACCATCCTTATTGAGTGCCAGAAATCCTACCTGAACTTCTTTAGCCTTATTTGGATTTTTCTTCAATATCCGTTCAACGGCTTCCCTGCACGCATCTTCCGGTTTTTTTCCCTGTCTCATCAGCTCAACAACCAAATGACAACCGACGATACGTATAACCTCTTCCCCTACGCCTGTAGCCGTCGCTGCACCTACTTCGTTATCTACATAAAGCCCCGCACCAATAATTGGTGAGTCCCCCACTCTGCCATGCATTTTAAAGGCCATTCCACTGGTGGTACAAGCTCCAGATACATCGCCGTTCGAATCGAGCGCAACAATTCCGATCGTGTCATGATTTTCTATGTTAGCAACGGGTTTGTATTGTGCGGTCTTCGCCCACTCCTTCCATGCCTTTTCGGATTCTTTCGTCAACAGCTTTTCTTTTTTGAATCCATTGGCAAGAGCAAACCGCAACGCTCCGTCGCCAACTAAAACAATGTGAGGTGTTTTCTCCATCACTTTGCGTGCTACTGAAATTGGATGAACAATGTGTTGCAGATACATTACTGATCCACAATTTCCTTTTTCATCCATGATGCAAGCGTCGAGCGTGACGAATCCATCACGATCGGGCAGACCGCCAAGTCCGACGGACCTTTCCTTCGGATCTCCCTCAGGTACACGAGCTCCCGCTTCTACTGCATCAAGCGCTCTTCCTCCCTTTGACAATATCTTCCAGGCCTCAACATTGGCCTGAAGACCAAAATCCCACGTTGAAATGACGAGTGGCTTATTGCCTTGTATATTTCCGGCCAGGGCCGATGTGCTCATTGGCAGGGCAGCGGCACCTAAAGCAGACAGTTTCAGGAATTCCCTCCGGGTTTTCATTTGAGTGTTAGTTGGTTGTGAATTCTTAAACAAGAAGAAACGACCTTCTTGCATCAGAAAAGTACACCGCAATAATTCATCGTCAAAGAGGAAACGATCTTATTCGACGATAACCCGACGTGCTCCGCGATATCTTTTTTGGTAGTACTCGGCGAACAGATTGGTTTCTACGACGCCCAGGGAACTGGAGGAGTGTATGAACTTGATGTTGTCCTTAGACTTCACATCTGTTATAAGGCCAACATGTGTAATTTCTTTTCGTTTTCTTCCGGTAGCAAAAAAAACAAGATCGCCGGGCTCAAGCTCATTCATTTTAATCTCCTTGCCGATCTTACTTTGAGCTTCCGAGCTTCTTGGAAGGCTGACCTCTACCACGCGAAATGAATTCATGAGCAATCCCGAACAATCCATCCCCGACCGGGTTGTGCCTCCATACTTATAAGGAGTACCGATGTACGTACGGGCGGTAGAAATTACTTTATCAACTTTTTCTTCCCTGACATTTACTGTCTTGCTCGAAGCACACGAGGCAAAAAAAAGTGTTGCAATGAGAGTCGTCCGGGGGAAAAGGTTTTGATTAATTTTGAGGGTGAAAAATAGCATCAACCAAAAGTTTAAAAAATAGACACTCAAATATAGCGGTTTCATGGCATTTGCAGAAGTATCAAACGACATACTGGGACAATTTGAGGTTATTGTTGGTCAATCGAACATTATCGTCGATGCAGAGGAACGTTATGCCTACTCCCGTGATGAGACCGAAGATCATTCTTTCCTGCCTGATGTGGTCCTCAAGCCCGGATCAGCAGAAGAAATCAGCAACATCATGAAGCTTTGCAACGAACATGGTATTGCTGTCACTCCACGCGGCGGCGGCACAGGACTCAGCGGCGGTGCATTGCCCCTCCAAAAAGGTGTGGTCGTTTCAATGGAGCGGTTCAACAGGATCCTTCAGATCGATGAACTGAACCTTCAGGCCACCGTTGAGCCCGGAGTGATAACGGAAGTATTTCAAAATATTGTCAAGGAAAAGGGACTTTTTTACCCGCCGGATCCCGCCAGCCGCGGTTCCTGTTTTATCGGTGGAAATGTATCCGAAAACAGTGGCGGACCAAAGGCAGTGAAGTACGGAGTAACACGCGACTATGTATTAAATCTCGAGGTGGTGCTTCCCACAGGTGAAATAATATGGACGGGCGCAAATGTCCTGAAGAACTCAACGGGTTACAATCTCACGCAACTGATGT
>DASVBA010000126.1:0-13087 GCA_036376095.1 Chryseolinea sp. | reverse complement strand
GAGCTTATCCTGTATCAATACCCTATTTCGTGGATGACTTGCAGATCAATCCGAATGCAGCGCCTCAACGTGATCCTGGAACGGACAAAATCTTTTGGGACGTTGACTAACCTTAACTTTTAATAGATATGAAAAATATATTAAGATATCCTTTTATCGTGGCATTGATCCTTGTGGCCTTCTCTTGCCGTGATGAAGAATTGGTCCGATTTCCAGATGTTGCCTCTGGGGTAAATGCCCGGTTGATCCTTTATCCGGAACGTTCTTTCATAGATTTTTCCAACTTAACTTCTGCTTCTATTGCATTTGACGTTTATTCGATAAACACTGATCTCGAAGAGATCGTCTATACCGCTACTTACGTCGATGCAAGTTCAGGTACTACCCATCCGCCAGTAGAGGCGATCAAGGTACCGGCCAGTGCATTTGTGAACGGCAAAGCAACCAACGTAAGCATAAGTGCAACGGACCTCGCAGCATTGTTTGGACTTCCAGGCGGAGTCAATGATTTCGAAGGTGGCGATAATATAACGTTCACTACCTCCGCTAAGCTCATCGATGGACGTGTATTTGATGGAAACAATGCCGCTCCCAGTATAACGGGTGGAGCTGCCGCAAGCTTTACCACCTTGTTTACTGTTTTTGTTGGATGTCCTTCTCCGGTAAATGATATCACAGGCACAACATATACAGCCACCATACATCTCGAAGATAGCGGTGGAGGCCCTCCCTTCGGACTTCCTGATTCAAACACAGAGACCGGAGTTACAATCGCCTTCGTAGGGCCCGAACCTTTTCGGTACCGGGTGTCCAGCCACGATGCGGGTTGGTGGGGTAGAGATGATATCACGGGTGTAGATGGCGGCCCTGCGGATTTCTTCGATATCTGTGGAAATGTAGTGATGCAGCCAAAGGGATCTTTTGGATTTGGAGGAGCCGTCGACAACGGAGGCGGAACGTATGATCCTGCGACCGGCATTATTACGATGAATTGGTATAATGAACTGAATGATGTCTTCGGATTCGTGACGTACACTCCTGAAGATTAAGCGGTCAGCAATTTCAAAAAGATAAAACAAGACGATATGAATAAGATTATTCTTTATATAATGGGATTGCTGTTTATCACCACGAGTTGTGTTGATGATTATACCGATGCAAATCCTCCCGCGAAGCTCGACGCCCCAACGTTGCGTATAAGCGCAAGCGGAAGCAATCAAAAAATATTCACAGTGCCAGCCAACCCATATCAGAATACCTATACGGCCCTGGTCCAGTACGGTGGCCCTGTTGAATTCACTGTGTCAGTAATAGATGCGCCTGGCTTGGTAGGAGGTGTCACGGTTACGCCTTCTGTGCCTGATTTTGGAACCATCACGATAGACGACGCATCAGTTGCCGCCTTGGTCGGTAAAGAAAAAGGTGATTTTAAATTCACGTTTACCCCAAATGCCTCGCTGCCCGATATGGCCGATCGCTCATTGAATCTTGTAGTTGACGTGTCTGACAGCCAACTCAACCCAGACGGAGAAGCGGGTCCTAAAACAACCCGGCTGACGATGCCAACGAACCTGGTCAAGTGCCTTAACGATCAATTGGAGACGGGACTGTATGTCGTCACGGAAGCCAGCGGAAATCTTGACGGAGGAGTGGCGTATACTTTAGACGACCTCAAGACCGATGGCGGCGTTGACGAAATCCTCGTTGAGGTCTCTATGGACAGGCCGGGTCTGTATACCCTCGATGAAGTTAGCGGTGGCGTCTGGCCTGTGTATTATCCAGGTCGGGCAAATCCTGCGTTGAAAGCTGATCTTTGCGGAAACACGTTATCGGGACACGAAGGTGATTTAACCGCCGGCGAACTACCGGGACCTCTACGGACGTTTACCATTGACGGTACCGTCAATAGCGATGGGACGGTTGATATTACTTGGTCCTATGAACGAACCGACGGTGTGGCAACGCCAGCCAATCCTGCAAAAGGAACTTATACGATGGCAAAAATAGATTGATAGGAATGAAACGCCTTCTGCAACAGAAGGCGTTTCATTATTCAAACGTCTGAATGATTCACTCGCTCTGTTGTCGTAGACATATGCGACAATGAGCAAGTCTTCTTGCTTTTGAAAACAATGTGGCGGATGTTAAATCTTGTTTAGAATATGAATCGATATTGTATATTTTTTTTAGCGACTGTAACTTATTTGGAAAGTTACGCTCAGGGCAGCGTGATCCCGACAAATGTGAGAGCCGTCAATACCATCGAACGATTGACAGATTCAAATGGACTGGGAACAAACGAAATGATGTTTGGTATTCCCCTTCCGGAAGGAAAAGTCATTGGCGATACTTACTTGTCGACGGAATGGAAAAGATCCGTGATTCTGCTTTACGATAAGAACAAGTTAATTGAGGGATTCCCGGTGCGGTATGATATAAAGGCCGACGAGTTGGATGTAAAAGGGCCGAGCGGAATAAAGGTCCTGGAGGGCAGAAAGGTGAAAAGTTTTGTTTGGATGGACTCATCGCGTTCGGAGCCCTATTATTTTGTCAATGCAAAGGAATTTAAGGTGGACGGCGTTCCAATGATCGGGTTCTATGAAGTGCTTGTTGACGGGAATACGCCGTTGTTCAAAAAAATGAACATCACAGTTAAGAAAGCCGACTACAATGTCACCTTGGCTATTGGTAGCCGCGATGATAAGATTTTAAAGTACCCGACCTATTATCTGGCCGAGGGTAATACGGCATTCGAAAGTCCCGGCAACAAAAAGAAATTTCTTCAGCTGCTCAAGTCAAAAGCGGATGAGGTGGAGTCCTACATGGATTCCAATGGATTGTCCATCAAAAAGGAGGAAGAGTTAGTGTTGATCTGCAAGTATTACAACTCTCTGAAGAATAACTGACGGGCTCCTTTTCCGTCCGTAAATTTGCGATTTATTGTCCGGACATTTCTTCATAGCTTACGACCTTAAGCTTAAACTCTATGAAGAAGGTTCTGTTTATTGTCCTGTTGTTCGTAATGTCCGCTGCTTTTGGACAGCGCAAAAAAGAAGCTACGCCCTCCGAACCCCCCGCCTCAAATGCTATTCTGAGCAAGGTTGCAGGAATGCAGGCATTCTCTGGTTTTTTTGAGTTCTTCTATGATTCAAAGCAGGATAAGATCTTTTTGATCATTGATAAATTTGACTCCGAATTTCTTTATATAAATTCTCTTACATCAGGGGTTGGTTCAAACGACATCGGCCTTGATCGTGGACAGTTAGGAGGGGAGCGGATCGTAAAATTTGAAAGGAGAGGACCAAAGGTTCTAATGGTGGAGCCTAATTATAGGTACCGCGCAATCTCTGATAATCCTGACGAAAAACGGGCCGTGCAAGAGGCGTTCGCGCAATCAGTTTTATGGGGTTTTAACGTGGAGGCTGAAGAGGGAGGTAAAGTATTGGTTGATGCTTCAAACTTCTTCCTGCAGGATATGCATGACGTTATAAAAACATTGCGTTCAACCAACCAGGGCAATTACACGCTGGATAAATCGCGCTCTGCATTCTATCTACCCAGGATCAGGAATTTTCCGCAAAATTCTGAATTTGAAGTGACACTCACTTTCACAGGCGATGCGACCGGCGCATATATTCAAAGTGTGACCCCGACGCCTTCAATTGTAACTGTTCGCCAGCATCATTCTTTTGTTCAACTGCCCGACAATAACTATAAGCCGAGAAAATTTGATCCCCGCGCTGGATATTTTGGTATATCGTTCTATGACTATGCTACGCCCATCGATCAGCCGATCGAAAAGAGATTCATTGCCCGTCACAGGCTAGAAAAGAAAGATCCGTCAGCGGCCATTAGCGAGGCCGTTGAACCTATTGTCTACTACCTCGACCGAGGCACGCCCGAGCCCATTAGATCCGCGCTCCTCGACGGTGCAAGGTGGTGGAACCAGGCATTTGAGGCTGCCGGATATAAAGACGCATTCCGCGTGGAAATGATGCCGGAGGGCGCCGATCCTATGGACGTCAGATACAATGTTATTCAATGGATACATCGATCTACCAGAGGATGGTCGTATGGGGCGGCAGTTACGGATCCGCGAACAGGAGAGATCATCAAAGGCCATGTGTCTCTGGGGTCATTGCGTGTCAGGCAGGATTTCCTCATAGCCGAGGGATTGTTAGCTCCATATGAAGATGGAAAGCCTGTTTCCAATGAAATGGAGAAAATGGCATTGGCGCGGTTAAGGCAACTATCTGCCCACGAGGTTGGTCATACGATTGGACTAGCGCATTCTTATTCGTCCAGTGCCGAAGGAAATGCTTCTGTCATGGATTATCCCCATCCGAATGTGAAAATCGAAAATGGAAAATTGAGTTTGTCAGATGCCTACGACGACAAGATAGGAGAGTGGGATAAGGCGGCAGTAGCGTTCGGGTACCAGGACTTTCCCGACGGAGTAGACGAAGCTAAATCACTTGATGACATTATTCAAAGAACTCTAAGAGCGGGGATGACCTTCCTTTCGGATCAGGACGCAAGACCTCTCGGTGGTGCACATCCTTATACGCATTTGTGGGACAATGGGAAGAATGCTCCGGATGAATTGAAAAGGGTTCTCGAAATCAGAGCTATCGCACTTAAAAATTTTGGGGAACGAAATATTAAACCCGGTGCGCCTATGGCAACGCTGGAGGAGGTGCTGGTACCCATGTATTTCTTTCATCGTTATCAGAGCGAGGCGACGGTAAAACTTATTGGAGGTCTGAATTACAGATATGCGATTAAGGGAGATGGTCAGCTGGTAACGGAGACAGTACCCGCATCTGAACAGCTAAAGGCACTTGATATGCTTATTAAGACCATTGAGCCATCCGTTCTTATGTTACCGGAAAGCCTTCTGAAAATCATGCCTCCCCGCCCAATGGGATATGCACGTCATCGTGAATTGATCAATTCAAGAACCGAGCTTACGTTCGATGCACTATCAGCGGCCGAAAGTGCGGCAGGCATGACGTTGAATGCGATACTGCATCCATCGCGAATGGGCAGATTGGTCGAATATCATGCAAGAGATTCCAAGCTTCCTTCCCTTGAAGCAGTGATCGATAGATTACTGGTTGCCACCGTTAAGAATACTCCCAGGAGTGGTTATGAAGGAGCCATACAGATAACTGTAAACGACGTGGTGATCAATTCTTTGATCAGGTTAGCGGCAAGCAAGAGCACTTCGACACAGGTTAGGTCTATCGCTTTCTTTAAACTTAACCAGCTGCAAACATGGTTGAACGAGCATCTTAAAGTTGTTGCGGATGTGGAGTGGAGGGCCCATTACATGTATGCTCAGGAGCGCATTCGAATGTTCAAAGACGATCCACAAGACTTCAAAACAGAGCCGGAACTGAACCCACCGCCGGGGCAGCCTATTGGCATGGATATCAACGAATTCTGCGGCGGTTCCTGAACCGCAACACAGGCGCTTTGCTTGTTTTGTGTTTTCTGTTTCCGGTAAGTAGGTATGTAGGTTTTTGAGGCTTTTTGACAGGAAAATATATTTAGGCTTATCGAAGTTGCATGATCCTGTTTAAATGGGACATTTTTTATGTTGCTTCGTGCACTTCTTGTGGCTATTTTTTTTCAAGTTGTTTCTTTCTGTAACGCACAAGTCAGCGAGGCAGACAGTCTCGAAAATATTATCAAAACTATTCCCGCAGATACTTCCAGAGTCTGGCATCTCAACAGGCTGGTAACCATTCTCCGCGAAAAAGACAACAATAAAGCTTTCGAATATGCTAAAGAAGCAAAAGACCTCGCGCTCTTGTTGAATTACGAAAGAGGATCAGCACAAGCGCTGGAAAATCTTGGATGGATACACTACCGCAGAGGTGATTATTCCAAGGCATTTGAGTTGTCAGTCGAGGCCATGGCGATTTGTGAAAAATTTAACGATAAGGCGGGTATTGCACGCTGTCTTAACAATATAGCGGCGATCAATTACGAACAAAATCAGCATACGCTTGCCATTGAAAATTTTAAGAAAGCATATGCAGTGAGTGCCGAGATTGGCGACGGCCCCGGCATTTCACGAAGCCTGAATAACATTGCTTATTGTTTTCTTGGTATTAGTGAACTTGATTCAGCAAGACATTACGCCGAACGCGGGCGTGAAGCTAGCCGCCGTTACGACAGGCCTTATCTTGAAGGTTTTGCCCTCAGAACCCTGGGCGATGTCGACTTCAATGAGAAGAAGTACGAAAGTGCACTGGATAAGTACGAACAAGTCATCCAAATGGCAATCAAGCTTGAAAACGTATTCCTGAAAGTTTCAACAATCCACCGGATCGGAGAGTCATATGTATTCCTGAACAAGTCTGATCAGGCCCTGGCGTACTTGTTGAAAAATATTTCAATTGCCAGGCAGTACGAGTTTCGGCGCGAATTGGAACGATCACTGAAACTCATTTCTGAGATATATGCCAAACGAAAAGAAATTGCAAAAGCTTATGATTACCAGAATCAATATCTAGCGGTTCATGACTCTCTTTACCTTCAACGGAGCAGCGAACAAATGGCGTTGATGCAGGTGAAGTTTGATTCCGAAATGAAAGAAGCGAAGATCGAATTGCTGACAAAGGATGCGCAATTGAAACAGGAAGAGATCAATAGCCAGAGAATGTGGATGTACTTTTCCGTTGGATCATTGACCTTGATGGCAATCCTCGCGTTTGTTCTGCTGTATAGCAACCGGTTGAAGAAAAGGGCAAACGATGAACTGGAGGTGAAGAACCGCGAAATCCAACTACAGGCGCATCAGCTCAAGAATTTGAATATCACGAAGGACAAACTTTTTTCAATTATCAGTCACGACCTTCGTAGTCCGCTGGCGAGTTTACGCGGTCTAATGGATATACTTGACGTGGATGGATTATCCAGCCAGGATTTTATTTCAACGTCAAAGAAACTTCGCCGGAATCTTGAGTCGGTGCAGGAAGACCTGGATAATTTATTATTCTGGGCCCAGTCCCAGCTTAATGGTCTCCAAAGCAATCCAGAAAATCTGCAACTCCGCCCTATCGTTAACGAGAAGATTGAACTTTTTGGAGAGATTGCCCGCCAAAAGAAAATTACCATAGTGAACGACATCGACGAGTCGATTTCAGTTGTCGCGGACAAAAACCATATAAGTTTAGTGATACGAAACTTGTTGGCGAACGCTATCAAATTCAATAAGCTGGGTGGAATAATCACGATCAGCGAGAAAAATATCGGTGATTACTTCGAGATTTCGGTCTCTGATTCCGGAGTTGGAATGACGGCCAGCGATCTGGGTAAATTGTTCAATGCTGAAACGCACTTCAGCAATCCTGGTACGCATCAGGAAAAGGGCGTAGGGATAGGACTACTGCTTACCAAAGAATTCATTGAAAAGAGTGGTGGATCCATTTGGGCTACAAGCGAGCTTGGCAAGGGATCCACCTTCACATTTACCGTTAAACAGGGAATGCCAGTACCGGCTCCTGCGGTTTTTTAAGTTCACCCTTTTAGCTTCTCAAGCTCAGCCTTGTATAATTTCTCGTTTGCCTTTTGATTTTCGGGTATGTTCTTAATCGCGATCTCCCAATTCTTGATTGCATTTTTTTTGTCTCCAATCGCTGTGTATCCACGCGCAAGGCCGACATAGGTCGTGAACTTATCCTCGGGGTGAAGTTGACGGTTCAGTTTGAATACCTCCATTGCCTTTTCATTTTTTCCGGCTCCAAGGAGAGTCCTCGCGTATTGATGAATAGACTGCATTGTTGCCGAAGGCATTTTGATAGCCTTGGTCATTATTTCATCAGCTTCTTTATCTCTGCCCATAGCCTCCAGAACGAGAGCTTTCGTTTGCAGCGATGAAAAATCTTCCTGACCGACAAACGGCCCGCTTATCGCAACGTCGGCCCAGGTAAGAGCCTCCTCAAGATTCACCTTGTTTCGGGCGCAGAATTGAGCCGCTGCCATCCAGCCCTGGTACGTAAAACCAGTTGGTGTTCCGCGAAGCTCATCTCGCATCCTGTTAACAAACAGCTCGTTTACATTTGGGACTTCGACTTTGAAAGATACGCGCTTGTTTTCCCATTGCAGAAACGCTACAGTGGAGGAAGGCAGGCGATCATCAAACCCATACGTAAGCCATTCAGTGTATGGCGCGTCCGTTGGCGTTGTTTCAACGCGTAAAGCGTCATCTTTAGGATCGTAAAAATAACTTCCCCAGCTCGTGTAGTTCTTTGAAAAGATCCAGCGCCATGGTCCTTCTTTCTCTACGTCAAGAAACAGTCCGTACGACCCGGCCTTCAGATCCTGGCCGTTTACTTTAACGTCGTGTGAAAAAGTAATCACTGTGTTTTGATTGGCCCCCGCGCGCCAGGGAGCGGCCTTTGATGTACCGAAGCCCTGATCAATAAATCCGTAATGGACGAGCTCACCCCAGATGTGCCCTTTGCGATCTTCACCATTAGGGCCATGTACATCGGGACTGCTATAGGTTATAGTAACATTGGCTAAACCGACCCCTTGGGTTACAGACGATTTTTGATTGTTGCCATCTGGCGGCAAGGTCAGTTGTGCTGTGGCGCTGCCGGCCACAAGCAACAGGGTTATTATTAGAAAATTTTTCATGGGAGTAATTGGTAGGTGACCCAAATGTAAGGGAATGTATCAGAACCAATGTCACCCTTGTATCGGGATTTATAGGGTCTCCCTATTCGGAATTTTGGAAGGCACCAGGACCTGAAGCGCGGCGGGCACTAATTCAATGTCGAACGAATCACTAAGTCCACAGGGTTCCCCATCGACATGATAGTACATGGGTTTTGTGGTTCGTATTTTTAAGGATGTTGTTTCCATGAATTCACATAAAGAAGATTTGTCGAGCTGTCCTGAAAAAAAGGAATAAAGGAAATCCAGCCTGAAGAGTGGAATTCTCTTGACGACATTTATGTGGAGGAGGCCATCGCACACAGACGCGGAAGGAGCGATGCGTGCGTTGTTTCCATATTGTGATGAGTTGGCAATGGCGATAATAAATGCATTGCGTTTAATAGATTCGCCATTCATAACAATTTCTGTTTCGAATTCCTTGAACTTCAGAAACTCCTGAATGGTTAGCATCACATATCCGATCAGCCCTCTGCTGCTTTTAACTCCGAAGAGGTTGGTTATGTGTCCGTCGAATCCGATACCTGATACGTTGAGCGATAATTTTCCGTTAACCCTGAATATGTCTATGGGAAGAGTCCGGCTATCAAAGATCTGATCGACGGCATCAGTTATTTTCAACGGTATGCCCAGATGGCGGGCCAATCCGTTTCCGGACCCACGTGGTACAATGCCCATAGGCATATCGCTTTGAATAAGTCCTCGCGCCACTTCATTGATAGTTCCATCACCTCCAACTGCAATAACCTGATTAAAGCCGTTACGGCGGGCTTCTTTTGACAGGTCGATAGCATGACCCTTGCGTTGCGTAAATTCTATGGAGCATGTGGCGTGGTTTTTTTTGCAGGCACTATTGATCGTGTGTTCGAGGTCCGACGCATAGCCAATGCCTGCATGTTTATTCACAATAAACAGTATTTTCTTTTCTGTCAGATCCACGGCTTGCTTGATCGAGTTTAAGAGATTAAAAACCAGTATTGATCCACAAATTTAATGGATCCTGAGAAAGCTGACGTGAAGGTTGTTTGATTTCTCCGGCGAACAGAGTGATGTTTTCAGCGAGGGCTACTTTTTGATTTTTTCCTGAATATACTTTACAGCCTGTCCAAAAGTCTGCATTTTTTCAGCATCATCATCGGGGATACGAATATCAAAGGTTTGTTCAAACTCCATCACGATTTCGGCGTAGTCGAGCGAGTCGATCCCTAGGTCTTTAACGAAATTGGCGTCTTGTGTTATTTCAGATTCTGCGATGCCGAGTTTTTCAGTCAATATCTTGGTGACTTTCTGGGGTATATCTTGCATAGCCGGATAAACTGTTTGGTAAATGTATTAAATCTGTATTTGCATAACAAATTGAATAGATAAACGCGTAAGAAGAATCCGGGGATAACCGATTGTAATAGTCAGAATCTCATGAAAAATTCGGTACCCTTTCCAACGGTTGACTTAACCGTCAGAGTGCCCTGATGTTGGCGCATGATCTGACGTGATAAGCTCAATCCAATACCGGATCCGGTCTTTTTTGTCGTAAAGAATGGTATGAATATTTTCTCCATTGCCTCCGGATCGATGCCGGTTCCGTTGTCTTTGACGGAGATGACGGGCCTGGACTTATCATTAACAGATGCTTTGATCTCAATTACCTTGGTGTCTTGATCTTCGAATGACTGGATAGCGTTTCGTAAGAGGTTAATCAATACCTGCTCGACCATGTTTTTATCAGCCGTAAGGGTAAGATCCTCAGGATAAACAGAGATCGTCAGCTGAATACCCCGGTCGGTGAGGTCCCTTTTATGCAAGATGCTTAGTTCCTCCAATAATGATCGCACGTTTATCTGTACCGGCTTCGGTTTGGGAATGCTCGTGAGACTTCTAAACTCCCGGACAAAATGAATAAGGCCATCGCTTCGTTTACTTATGGTCTGAAGTGAAAGGTGAATGTCATTTAGCTGATCCTTCGACAACGGTTCGTTATGCGTTTCATTGACATAAGGCTTCAATTCTTCTTCAATAATTCCAGCAAGGGAAGAGATTGGCGTTACCGAATTCATAATTTCGTGCGTAAGCACCCGCACGAGGTTTTGCCACGCCTCCATTTCTTTCTCTTCCAGTTCGCTTTTGATGTTTTGGATTGAAATAAGCTTCACGTTTTCACCCCTTAGTGTGAGCTCGATCGCATAGATGGATAGTTGAACAAGCTCTTCTCCAATTTTAAGACGAACCAACTCTCTGCCGCCTGTCTTTAACTTTTCAAAAACATTAACGAGCGTTTCGCTCACTACCTTTAGGTCATTTACATTTTCGGCACGATTGATTTTGAGAAGCTTCCGGGCAGCGCTATTAAATATTTCGATCTTTCCATCTTCTTTAAAGATGATGAGTCCTATGCCCACATGCATGACGATATTCTTAAAAAAGAGGAATTCAGAATCTTTTTCGCGTCTTGAATTCCTTAGCTTGACCATGGCTTCATTTAATTCCTTGTGAAGGCGTTTTACAGAAGGATCATCGCTTTCAGTTTTAAAAGAGTAGGACAGGTCGTCGAATTGAATTGAATCGAGAAAAGAGGCTATGTTCTCGTTCGACCGGTCAAGGTATTCGATAAGTAATTTGACTTGGTAAATTGATATTCCAAAAAAGATAAGTGAAAAGAACCAGTCTCCGCGAGAGAACGCAAAAAAGGCGAACAGGAATAACGAGCCGGCCAGAAAAGCTACTCGCGGCAGAACAGGAGATTTCCAGTTAAAGTGCATATTTTTCCATTCGCCTGTACAGCGATGCACGGGTAAGACCGAGTTCATCCGCGGCCTTCGATATGTTGCCGTTGTGCATTTGCAATGCCTTGGCGATCGCTGCCCTTTCCACTTCATCAAGATTTAATGTGTTGCTTACCGGGCCTGAGGTCAAGGAACGGCTAAGAAGGAAATCACTTTCCTGTAGTGAAGGAGAGTCAGTCATTATAACCGCTCGTTCGATGGCATGTTGTAGTTCCCTGATGTTACCGGGCCAGGCATATCGTTTCAACCTGTCCATAGCTTCGGGAGCAATAGTGGTCACCAGCTTGTGGTATTTCTTTGCGTAGTAATTAAGGTAATGCTGCGCCAGTAGCGGAATATCTTCTACCCGTTCCGATAATGGAGGGACCCGGATCTCAACTGTATTTATCCTGTATAAAAGATCCTGACGGAAGGTGCCTTCCTGCACCATTTTGTGAATAGGCATGTTCGTGGCGCAAACCAATCTTATGTTCACCGGTATGGGTTGATTCGCTCCAACCCTTGTTACCTGGCGTGCCTGCAATGCACTAAGCAGCTTGCTTTGAAGGCTCAAACTAAGATTGCCTATTTCATCCAGAAATAGGGTTCCATCATTGGCCAGTTCAAATCTACCAGGCCGGTCTTCGCGGGCATCGGTAAACGCGCCTTTTTTGTGACCGAACAACTCACTTTCGAATAGCGTCTCCGTTATTGCACCCATATCCACCGAAACAAAACTGTTCTCGCTTCGCAGTGAGCGCTGATGAATTGCCCGGGCTATCAATTCTTTGCCCGTTCCATTCTCGCCAAGAATAAGGATGTTTGCCTCCGTCTTTGCGACCTTGTCTATGAGAGCGAAAACTTCTTTAATGGAGGAGCTTTGACCTATGATCTCGGCAAATGGCCGGTTGATTTGCTCCTCCAGCATTTCTTTGGCCTTCTTAAGCTTGTCTACTTGATTATAAGATTGCTTGAGGCGGATAGCGGTGGCGATAGTAGCTATCAGCTTTTCGTTTTGCCATGGCTTTAAAATAAAGTCCGTAGCTCCCTGCTTAAGTGCTTTAACAGCCATTTCAACATCACCAAATGCGGTAATCAGAATGACGACGGCCGCTGGATCATGCTGTAGGATCTGCTCCAGCCAATAAAATCCTTCTTTGCCACTGGTGATGTCTTTGCTAAAATTCATATCCAGCAGGATCACATCGTAAGTATCGTTATTTAGCAGGAATGGTATCTTCTTAGGATTCTTTTCGATAATCACGTGGTGTCCTTGCTTTTTTAGCAACATTTTAGCTGCCAGCAGAACATCCTCATCGTCGTCGATCATTAAAATTTTGCCGCCTTCCGGATTCACTGTCGTAGATTTAGGTGAGTGAGTAGTAATAGGGAATTTTGTGCCAATACTTAAATCGCCCATTCAAGGCGGTTTAGCGGACACCACTGTCCCTCGATGTACAAATATGTTCAAAAGTGAACAGTTTTCCTTGTCTTTGGCTAGGGGCTTATCTCGAAAAAGTCGATAGTATCCTTCATGACGATAAAGAGGCGCTCATCCGTTAAAAGAGCGAACTGCGCGGTCTGCTTAAGCGGCATTTCCCTGGTTTCTGCTGTAAAAAGGTTGAAGAAGTAGATGG
>DASVBA010000234.1:0-3782 GCA_036376095.1 Chryseolinea sp. | reverse complement strand
TGGAACCAGGAATAGTTCTGCTTGCTGGAGGTGGAGCGTCAGCGTTGATCACGACGTATAAGAACAGGGTTAGCAAGGTTCTCAGGCGATATATGCATCATTCAGTGAATTAATCATGAGCGTTTGAAAGACCTCCATGTTTCTCGGACCGCCTACTTTCCATTCGTTGACCGCTTTTTTCTTGTTTTCTTTTTAGTGTCTTTATCGACCACCCTGCCTTTGGATTCCGCAAGAGTGCGACCCCACCGTGCAATCTCTTCGAGCATGGGTATCAATGATTTTCCAAAATCGGTAAGGAAATACTCTACCTTTGGAGGCACTTCCGGATAGATCTTCCTCCCTATAACTCCATCATGTTCGAGGCCTTTCAGTTGAAGGCTAAGCATCTTTTCCGTGATGTTTGGGATAAGTCTTCTCAGTTCACTGAAACGCTTTTTGTCCCTTCTTAAATACCAAAGCACTACCGTCTTCCATTTTCCGCCAATGTAGTCCATTGTAACATCCATTGCGCAGTGGTATTCTTTCCCTTCGAGAATAAAAACCTTCTCTTTATTGTCGATCAGCATAAATTATTTACTGTTAAAAACATCAGTCTAAGTTAAAATTTTCCAATTCTGTCAAAATTGATAGTACATGTAATAGCTGACAGGTATTGAAATTTCTATCACGCCCTTCTAATTTTGACTCACTATCAAAAAGATAGTAAGTGACAAAAGTAAATAAAATCATAAAAATATACGACTATGAAAACTGCGGTATTTGGAACGGGCATTGTAGGACAGGTCATTGCGACCCGTCTTGCAGGACTAGGACATTCCGTGATCGTGGGAACCCGCGATGTAAACACGACACTCGAACGAAAGGAAAAAGACGGATACGGTAATCCACCGTTTGCAGAATGGTACAAACAAAATGTAAAAACTATCAAACTCACTACTTATTCGGATGCTGCTTCATCATCGGAGATCATTTTCAACTGTACCAAAGGACAAGGCTCGGTGGACGCATTGAGACAAGCAGGTGAGGACAATTTGAAAGGGCGGATTATCATTGACGTTGCCAATCCGCTGGATTTCTCAAAAGGAATGCCTCCTTCGTTGTCACCTGGCAACACAGATTCGTTGGGCGAATTGATCCAACGAACTTTTCCGGATGTGAAAGTGGTGAAGACCCTCAATACAATGAATTGTTATTTGATGGTTAACCCTGCGGCCCTTCCGGGCGACCACAACGTATTTGTGAGTGGTAACGATGCAGAAGCAAAATCCACGGCGAAAGAAATACTTAGATCGTTCGGTTGGAAGGACAACAATATCATCGACTTAGGAGACATAACAACTGCAAGAGGAACCGAACAGCTGCTGCCCATTTGGATCCGGCTATACTCAATTCTGCAGAACCCCATGTTCAATTTTAAGATTGTTGTTGGGCAATTGCCGTAGCAATTAATAATGTACCAGTTCGTTTTCAAAACTCTTAAGAGTCCTTACGACCAGCAAAAGTTCTTCCGATTCGAACGATCTGCGTGTAGTTTATCCAATGACGAGAATCTTTGGTGTCTTCAATTTACGGGTTGACTATTTGGGAAGATTCACGCAAATTTACAGTCTTGGATTTATTCGGGGCGTAGCGCAGCCCGGTAGCGTGCTTCGTTCGGGACGAAGAGGTCGCTGGTTCGAATCCAGTCGCCCCGACCACGCCAGCTAGTTCGAAGGAACGAGGCTGGCGTTTTAGGTTTAATAAAGATAGCCGCTGCTAAAATGATATTAGGAATACTTCATGTAAGGATCGGATCTTTCGGTGCTAAGGTCGCAGTAATCTTAATAATAGCTCTGATATCAATTCATTGTTCTGCCCCGTCGGAGCCACCATTGCCTGTTGACTCCTGTCAAAATCTTATAGATAACTTTCTGGCGGCTAAGAATGTCTATACCAGCGATCCGTCTAACAGGGACAAATGTATAGCTGTTAAAACGGCCGGCGCCGCGTTATTGGATTGCCCAAGCCTCAGCACGTCCGAGAAGAATGACTACAAAGCAGCCGTCGACGCCATCTATTGTAATTAAATTGATAACATTCACTATCCTTAACTATGGGAGCATCGCCCAGCCATGCCTGAACTTGAACAGAAAGTACTTTTCAATTAACAGTTTCGTCCAGTCGTTAAAAATATTGGGGATCATTACAGCAAACTTGCGAGGTCTGAATAGGTGATCGCTCAAAATGATAACTTCCTTGTGGCCTGCATCCATCACACACACCCCTGGAATTCTTCCCCATTCTCTCTTCTTAAACTCAGGCTTACCTTTGATCTCATTTACAATGTTCTCGACGGCAATTTTTGCTGACACTTCCGTGGGGAAGCCGGTCTTGGGTACTCCAAAAGGTACGGCACATTTGAATGGTGCTTTGACTTCCACTGCCAATCCTACTCCATACACATTTTTGTACGTTACATGTTGATAGCCTTCGTTGCAAACGACAAATCCTTTTTCATCTACAAGTTCCTTAGAGTGCTTCATGGCTTCTGCTCCTATGAACGGTGGCATGACCATAGCCATTTTATACGGCAAGACAGTACCATCTTTCAAGAGTATTATATCCTTCTCAATTTTTTCAATGGAAGCATTCGTGTACCACTTGATGTTATACATTTTCATGAAAGTTTCAAGCATCGATTGGCCACCCGTAATTCCTCCAATTCCAAAATGACCTAAGAAGGGCTCCGGAGTGAACCAGGTTAAATCGACCTTGTCTCTAATCTTCTTTCTTCGAAGTTCCTTGTCCATGTTAAAGAGATACTCATACGCTGCCCCCATGCAGCTGGCACCTTGCGTAGCACCTACAACTACCGGGCCGGGGTCATTCACCAATTCATTAAATCGCTTGAAAGCTCGCTCACCATATTTAGGTATCACAATGTTTTCAATATGGCCAAGGGAAGGATCAAGGTTTTCAACGACATTAAAATCCATTTGTATGCCCGTAGAGATCACCAGGTAATCGTAATGGACCGAACCATTCTTTTCCGTGATCACTTCATTTTCACGTGGATTCACTTTTAGGGCGCTGTCCTGAATGAACTTTATGCCGCTTTTCTCCATCTGTGGTCGGATTGGAAAACTAATGTCTTCCAGCTTTCGCCTTCCAAAAGGAACCCATATCATGGATGGAATGAAAGTAAAATTAGAGTTGGGAGAAATCACCGTGATTTCCGCCTCCTTTTTCAGTTTTCTGCTTAACTCAAGAGCTGCAGTTGCACCACCGAAATTGCTGCCCAGAACGACGATTTTTTTGGATTTCATAGTTGTATGATCTTTAAATTCCTGAGTCAATTGACAAATCAAAAGATGGAAGTTTTGAAGGCTTTTCTTATGATTAAGATCACCTGTCCGAAGCGCCTGGGGTGATGTTTGTCAGGCTGGTTTTCGAAGCGGTCAAAGTCGTTTTGGATTGGAGAGGGTAACCGCAAAATGTAAAACTTTAAATGTAGAATGTAAAAGTGGAGTCTTCCATGAATCATACTGCATCCACGCAGTACCAAAATTGACAATCCACTCGCTAAAAGAATGGATGCTCTCCCTCCAACAGGTGATTAAAAATTACCGGATTTACAGGATTGACCCGCATGCGACCATCATGCACCTTTGAACAGTCAATTGGCAAAAAAACAACGGCATATAATCACCATCACCGAAAAAAGTTATAAGCATATGAAAACAAATCTCACCCTACAATCAGGTCTAGTCATTTGTATAGCTGCAGCATTGCTTCTGGGATGC
>DASVBA010000225.1:0-9240 GCA_036376095.1 Chryseolinea sp. | reverse complement strand
AATTACATCGCTGCGGGATACGTGAGGTTCCAGGAACTCCAATCGAACGATTCGGTCCTCACGAAGAAATGGACAGAGAAGCGCAAAGATGCTTACGAAGGATCTTCACGCCATTTATTCAAAGCCATCATTGAACAATGCGTTGACGAGGAACAATTCGACCTCTTTGAAGATCGGTCTAACCTGACCAGTGTAGTTCGGGTTTCAAACTTCATTTCAAATGTCGATAAGACCATCTTTGCATATTCAATGAAGGACAAGGTCATGCCTGGTCCCAGACCGTATATCTACAGTGTCCAGTTGCCTTCAAGGCTGGAGGTTCATTACAGAGGAAAGAATGCAAGTGCCATGGTATATCCAGACGTACCGTTCCCTATTAGCTGGATCGAAGCTAACGGTCCCATCCTGGTATTCGACGATGGCACGGTTCTAAATCCATTCAAGATGACGATGCTTGGAGCGATGTTTGAATCGCGGGTGGCCGATCTTCTGCCGCAGAATTATCAGCCGGATCACAAAATCGAAATCTATAAAAACCCACTTGAACGCAAACCACTAAGCAAGCTGACCTATCTCACGGAAAAACCTTATCTGCAGACTGATAGATCCTATTATTATGCGGAGGAGGTCGTATGGTTCAAAGCTTACATGAATTATCACTCACGCCTGCTTAAGGATTCGTTGAGCCATGTCTTATATGTAGACTTAGTTGACAAAGCTGGTAATATCAAAGTCGACCGTCGATTTCCAATTACCAGCGGTACCGTCGTCGGAGATTTTTCCCTTCCATCGTACCTTGAAAGCGGAGACTATACCTTGCGAGCCTATACACGGTGGATGTTAAATTTCGATCCAGCCTACTTGTTCAAAAAGCCAATAAAAGTTCTAAAGGCAGGAGAGGTTGCCAAAACAAAAGAATACCGCGTGGATGAAAGCAATAACGCAATCAAGATATCTACGGAAAAGGGTCAATACGAGCCACGCGAAAAAATCACCCTCACCGTCGAAGCCCTTGACGAGTTCGAAAAAAACATTCCGGCGAACTTCTCCGTTTCTGTGACCGACATTATCCAAGCGGTACCTGCCGCTAATGAGAGCAGCATTGCTAGTGATTTCGACATGCCCAAAGTTTTACTCCCTGACACCTTAGATCGAAAAAGCCGATACCTTATACAGTATGGATTCGATGTTAAGGGCAGGTTTGTTCCAACGAAGAGGCAAAAGACTTCCACCGGTCTGTTGAGATTCGTTCAGGAAGAATCAAACGTCGAATTCGTAATGACCACGGAAGAAGATGGTTCATTTTACGCGCCTAATCTTCTGCTATATGATACAGCAAAGATTTCTGTGGTGGCTCAGACATTAAAAAGCAAGCCCGGGACAATTGAATTTGATAGCGTACAACTCAAACCTAAAATTACAACTGCCGGACCGTTGCAAATAGATACTCATATAACCGACAGACCGGTGAAGCCGTACATCCCGGATTTTGGTGCCGTTAAGATTCTGGAAGAAGTAACAATTACCGGTCAACGTATAGAAAAGAAGTCAGCGTCTCAAGTAATGGCAGATATTGAAGTTAGCGGCGCTTGGATAAGAGAAAGTCGTGCTGCCGATGTGCTTAGTGCTTTACAAATGAAAGTACCCGGATTCAGGGTTATAATAAGAACCGGTATTGGTGGCCTTCCTGAGAAATATCTGTTACTTGGAGGAGCCTCAAGTTTTGGAAACATAAAGACCCAGGAGCCGTTGGTGCTTATCGACAATGTTGTTGTCAACGATTTTATGGGAGGACCTGCGGCAGCAGTCGAGGCCTTGAGTCCTGCAGACATAGAAAGGGTCGAAGTCAGCAAATTCGGGAACAGTGCCGCATACGGCGCCAGGGGTGGAGGTGGTGTCATCGGGATTCACACCCGCAAGGGACCATCTGAAGCAACTGCTTCAGGCGCCTACGATAAATCTCTGCTACGCCCATTACCGGTGAAAGGCTTTTCGCCCACGAGAAAATTTATTTCGCCCGATTATTCAACACCGGAAAAAAATATCGCAGTTCTTGACAACAGGTCAACCATCTATTGGAATCCCTCCATTCAAACGAAAGATTCGGCAGCAGTAGTTTCCTTCTTTGCCGCTGATAACACTACGCAATACCGGATTGTCGTTGAGGGCGTTACTGAAAGCGGCAGACCCTTGCGAGGAGAGAAAGTAATAACGATTGGAAAGCTTCCTTAGCACGCGATGCTTTGCTAATCATTAAATTCCGACGTAAAGTGAAAGTTGATATCTGGAAAATTATCCTGCACCATTTGCAACCATGCCCTTGACTCAGCCATAAATACAAGCTTGTCATCTTTGTCGCGGGCGATATGGCGCGATTTGGACTCCACGAACTCGTTAAGTTTATTTTGATCCTTACTGCTGATCCAACAGGCTTTGAAAATATTCTGCGGCACAAATTCAACGGTAGCGCCATACTCATTCTTGAGTCGGAACTGGATTACCTCGAACTGCAAGGCCCCCACCACCCCAACCACTTTCTTTTTGCCAAGCTCATAAGTGAAAAGCTGAGCCACCCCTTCTTCCATTAGTTGGAGCAATCCTTTCTCGAGCTGCTTTGTCTTCATAGCATCCATGTTCAGCACCTCCTTAAAGATCTCCGGAGAAAAACTCGGTATACCTGTATACATGAGTTTCTCGCCTTCAGTGAGTGTGTCGCCGATCTTCAAGTTGCCCGTGTCGAAAATACCAACGATGTCACCCGGCCATGCTTCGTCCACGGTTTCGCGATCCTGTGCCATAAATGCAGTGGCGTTGGAAAACCGAACGCTCTTATCCTGGCGAACGTGATAATAGTTATTTCCGCGTTCAAATTGACCTGAACATATTCTTAGAAACGCTATACGATTCCGGTGTTTGGGATCCATGTTAGCATGTATCTTAAAGACAAAGCCCGAAAATTTATCCTCGTCAGGCAGTACCCGGCGCACGGTGGTTTCGCGAGGTGCCGGCGGGGGCGCGATCCTGATAAATGTGTCCAACAATTCTTTCACCCCAAAATTATTAACAGCACTTCCGAAAAAAACCGGCGCCACCGTGCCCGCCAGGTAACTGTTGACGTCGAATTCAGGATAAACTCCTTCAATAAGTTCAACATCTGCACGTAGCTGGCGCGCATGTGACTCCCCAACGTACTGGTCAATCGCGTTATCGCTTAAGTCCTTTATCTGGATGCCTTCCTCCACCTTGGTCTTACTGCTTACAAAAAGGTGAAGGCTCTTTTCGTAGAGGCTGTAGACACCCTTAAATGTTTTACCCATGCTTATCGGCCAGCTTAGAGGACGGACTTTGATATTGAGTTTTTCCTCAATCTCGTCCAGCAGCTCAAACGGATCGCGGCCTTCACGGTCGAGCTTATTTATGAAGCAGATCACGGGCGTGTTCCGCATACGGCAAACTTCCATGAGCTTTTCCGTCTGCATTTCTACTCCCTTTACACAATCTATAACGAGTATCACACTATCTACAGCTGTAAGGGTTCGGTAGGTATCTTCCGCAAAATCCTGGTGGCCTGGAGTATCAAGGAGATTGATCTTTACGTCCTTATAGTTGAAACCCATCACAGAAGTTGCTACCGAAATACCGCGTTGTTTCTCGATCTCCATCCAGTCTGAACGGGCGTGGTCTTTGATCTTACTGGACTTTACTGCGCCTGCTTTTTGAATAGCACCTCCAAATAAGAGGAGCTTTTCCGTCAACGTCGTCTTTCCAGCATCAGGGTGGCTGATGATCCCAAAAGTCCTTCTTTTTTCTATTTCTTGTTCTAAAGCCATGTTCAATGATTAACCTGTCTCTGTTAGACGGCCGCAAAGGTAAAAAAAATGTTGAGGGTGAACTTAAAAATAAGACCAGACTAGAGTCTCAACTTAAACTCGTCGAGCTTAATATCATCTGATCCCTTTTGATCGAATGGATATTCGACTTGCGCCTGGACGTTGTAGAGCGTTATTAGCATCGCCGGACCCAACGTGCAAAAGACGTAGATCACCCACTCTGGCATTTGATCTCTCAGCTGATAGACAACCATGGGGGGATGGAAGGCAGCGAAAAGATTAGTAAAAAATATTGCCAGGACCCGAAGGCTTATTATAGTACGGTGGGAGGTAAGGCTTAAGAGGTAAATGGCTCCATCAAGAGTGTCTTTCAGATAGCGTACCACGCGGATTAAGACCCGTTTGTTGATCTCTTCGCGGTTACGTTCGAGAAACGCAATAACCTTATCAGTTTCAGATCTGAACCTGACCATGCTTCCATCAGAGGTCTTCAGCTGCTGAATGAGCGTTTCTGCAACATCGTTCAACATCTTTGTAGCTTCCGCTTTCTTGTCGGGCTGAAGCTTTGGCGAGGTAAGGAAAGAATAATGAATGGCAAGCAACCCGGACTTAAAAAGGGAAAAGTATTCCAATGCCTTCTCGCGTCTCTTGAAAGCCATTTGAATGGAAGTGCTTATTGGAAACGCGATTGCTAATCCCAATAAAACAATGCTAAAATGAACTCTTAAATTATATTTGAAGGAGAGGTAACAAGAAAATGCGGACAGCGCTACAACAACAAAAGTCCTTATATTTAGATAGTTGAACAAGACCATCAGATGTGATTAGAAAAAATTTCCAGTTGATTTCGTTTGTTCTTTTTGCCTCGTTCCACGTGGCAATTGCGCAAGTACCGGCTCCTTTGTTTCAATCCAAGGCTCCTCTTAACATTCGGGCCAACACTAAAATCAAATATATCAAAAAGAACCTTAATGACTCCAGCTATACGTCCCGCAAAATTTATTATGAAAAGAGTCCAGGTACTTGGGATTCCCTGACCGTCGGTGTGCAGCTGCACGGCCATTTCCGAAGGGAGAATTGCCAATTCCCGCCAACCAAGCTGAAGTTGAAGAAATCCGACACCAAGAACACTCTTTTCGATGGAACTAAGAAGCTGAAGCTGGTGGTACCCTGTCAAAGAACGAGAGATAAAGACAAGCTGATTGTAAGAGAGTATCTCTGTTATCAATTTTACCAGAAGATTTCGCCCTTTTATTTTAGCACACGTCTGCTTTCGCTGGATATTACTGATTATTCAAAAAAAAAACCTGAGAAAATACCTAGTCTTGCATTCTTTATTGAAGATGTGGAGCCAATTGCGGAGAGAAATAAATCAACGGAGATCAAGAATTCGACTCTAAATCCCGGAAGGTTCAATGGAAAAGAATCCGTAAGGAACGATCTTTTCCAGTTTATGATCGGAAACATCGACTGGTCCGCGGTATATCAGCACAATATTCGTGTGATCAAGAGCGGAAATGACCCTTTCATAGCCATTCCATATGACTTTGATATGTCAGGATTCGTGAATGCACCCTATGCGCAGAGCACGCGTGAACGGGTTTACCGGGGCTTCTGTCGCGACGAAGCTCTTATGCAGCAGGTTCGCCAGGAGTTCCTCAATCTACAGTCTGATTTTTTTGCGACGATCGACGCCCATTCCGAATATTTTTCATCAGCCGACAAAGACGATATGAAGAGTTATCTTCAGAGTTTCTATGATATCTTGAAGGACGATGATCAATTCAAGGAAAGTATTATCGAAAAGTGTCGCACCAAATAGTGTAACACAAACACACACCCATGCCCTCACCCCAACTCATAACTCATAACTCATAATCCATAACTTAATCTTTATGCAGTATAGACGGTTTGGAAGAACAAATTGGAAAGTAAGCGACATTGGCTACGGCATGTGGGGTCTCGCCGGATGGACCGGAAGTGACCAACAGGAAATCGAGCGGTCATTAGACCGTTCCGTTGAATTAGGTTGTAATTTCTTTGATACGGCATGGGCATACGGCGCAGGCAGGAGTGAAAAAATATTGGGAGATCTTTTGAGACGGAATGTGGGAAAGAAATTATACTGCGCTACAAAGATACCGGCAAAGAACTTCAAATGGCCCGCGAAAGCCGAGTACCCATTAAAAGACACCTATCCGGCTTCTCATATTGTCGAGTATACTGAAAAGAGCCTCGCAAATCTTAGAGTTGATTCAATCGACCTCCAACAATTTCACGTCTGGGATGACAGCTGGGCCCATCAGGACGACTGGAAGACCGGAGTCGAAAAGCTAAAGAAAGAAGGAAAGGTAAAACACTTCGGCATCAGCGTAAACCGCTGGGAGCCTGACAATGGTATAAAAGCACTTGAGACGGGATTGATCGATGCTGTTCAGGTCATATACAATATCTTCGATCAGAATCCGGAAGATAATCTCTTTCCTTTGTGTCGTAAGCTGGACATCGCCGTTATTGCCAGAGTTCCTTTCGATGAGGGCACACTTACGGGTACACTGACGAAAGATACTGTGTTTCCCAAAGACGACTGGCGATCGACCTATTTTGTTCCCGAAAATCTTATTCCCAGCGTCGAACGCGCCGATGCACTCAAGCCGTCAATACCAAATAACATGACTATGCCCGAGATGGCGCTTCGGTTCATTTTGTCCAACGAAGATGTGGCAACGATCATTCCTGGTATGAGGAAGATCAACCACGTGGAGGCTAACATCGCAGCAAGTGATGGCAAGACCTTGGAAAAGTCGCTCCTTCATAGCCTCAAAAAACATCGATGGGATCGGACCCCGACGGTGTGGTCGCAATGAGGTTGGTTGTAAGTTAGAGGTCATGTTATGGGTAGGGCAAGGCAGTAAAAAGCCCACCGGTGGTTAAGCTCCACCCACACCGACGCCAGTCGCGACACCCACACCCACACCTCACACCCACGCCTAACTCATAACTAATAACTTATAACCCATAACTCCATCCCTTGTCATAGTGCTGGTCCGAATCGCCGTTTCTGCCCCAAAATTCGCAGGATTTCCCTGTCATTGTGTCACTTTTGAACCGAAAAATCCCCTTGGCATAACCATTGAAGAGAGGGAAATACTTTAGAATCTCAAAACACTTGAACATATGGGAAAAATAATTGGAATAGACTTAGGAACCACTAACTCCTGCGTAGCTGTAATGGAGGGTAGCGAGCCTGTAGTGATTGCAAATAGCGAAGGTCGTAGAACTACGCCCTCAATTGTTGCCTTTTTGGATAATGGAAAAGGTGAACGCAAGGTTGGTGATCCTGCAAAGCGTCAGGCTATTACCAACCCAAAAAATACAGTGTCCTCGATCAAGCGTTTCATGGGCAAAAGCTTTAACGAGGTAAGCGAAGAAAAGAAGATCGTGTCTTACCAGATCGAATCTGGCAATAACAACACAGTGCGTGTTAGAATTGGGGACCGTCTTTATACTCCCCAGGAAATTTCAGCGATGATCCTTCAGAAAATGAAGAGCACTGCTGAAGACTACCTTGGCACCACCGTTACAGAAGCTGTAATTACAGTTCCTGCATACTTTAATGACGCCGAACGCCAGGCTACCAAAGAAGCAGGACAGATCGCTGGTCTTGATGTAAAACGCATCATCAACGAACCTACAGCCGCAGCGTTGGCTTACGGTCTTGATAAGAAGAACCACGATATGAAGATCGCGGTGTACGACTTAGGTGGTGGTACATTCGATATCTCTGTACTTGAATTAGGCGACGGTGTGTTTGAAGTGAAATCTACTAACGGTGATGTTCACCTTGGTGGTGATGACTTCGATATGCGCATCATGAACTGGTTAGCAGAAGAATTTCAGAAAGAAGAAAATGTCGATTTACGCAAAGATCCGATGGCGTTACAACGCTTGAAGGAAGCGGCGGAAAAAGCAAAGATCGAGTTATCCAGCTCAATGGAGACTGAGGTAAACTTACCTTATGTTACTTCGGTCGATGGGGTACCTAAACACCTTGTAAAGAAATTAAGCCGCGCAAAGTTCGAACAACTGGTGGATGATCTTATCCGCAGAACACTTGAGCCTTGCCGTAAAGCAGTAGCTGACGCGGGAGTGAACGTATCTCAGATTGATGAAGTAATTCTCGTAGGAGGTTCAACACGTATTCCGAGGATCGTGGATGAAGTTGAAAAGTTCTTCGGCAAGAAACCATCGAAAGGCGTTAACCCGGATGAAGTTGTAGCGGTTGGAGCTGCAATCCAGGGTGGCGTATTGACCGGTGAAGTGAAAGATGTACTGTTGCTTGACGTAACGCCCCTTTCACTGGGTATCGAAACGCTTGGTGGCGTATTCACCAAACTGATCGAATCGAATACAACGATCCCTTCGAAGAAATCGGAAGTGTTCTCGACCGCGTCTGACAATCAGCCGTCAGTTGAGATCCACGTGCTGCAAGGAGAACGTCCAATGGCTAAAGACAACAGGACCATCGGAAGATTCCACCTTGATGGAATTCCGCCGGCACCTCGCGGTATGCCGCAGGTTGAAGTGACCTTCGACATCGACGCCAATGGTATCCTTCACGTATCTGCAAAAGATAAAGGAACGGGTAAGGAGCAGAAGATCAGAATCGAAGCTTCTTCCGGATTGACTGACGCAGAGATCCAGAAGATGAAGCAGGAAGCTCAGGCAAATGCTGACACTGACCGCAAGGCGAAGGAAACGGTTGAAAAGATCAACCAGGCCGATACGATGATATTCCAAACTGAAAAGCAGTTGAAGGAATACGGCGACAAGCTCTCAGAAGGAAACAAGACCGCTATCAACAGCGCGCTTGAACAACTGAGAACAGCGCACAAGGCTCAGGATCTGGCTGGCATCGACAACGCAACCAACGCGCTTAACACTGCATGGCAGGCAGCTTCTGCTGAGATGTATGCAGCTTCAGGAGGCGGTCAATCTGCTAACCCTGGCGCTAATGCTGGTGGTCCTTCACAAGGTTCGCAAGGCTCAGGATCTGATGGAAACAACGTATCGGATGTGGAGTACGAGGAAGTGAATGATGGTAAGAAGTGAGTAGTAAGAAGTGAGTAGTAAGTAGTAAGTAGTTATAGATTGATAATTTAAGGTTAGGGAGGCTGTTCCGGTAAGGAGCAGCCTCTTTTGTTTTTGAGGCTTCTTGGTCTTTCAATGACCGATCGATTGACCTTGATTAACGGAATCTATTTTCCTTTTGAATTCATAAAAAGCTATCCATACCAAACATTCCCCGCCCAGTGCTATGCACATAAGAAATCCTTTAACATCACATACGTATCTCCATTCTAAAGAAACAAAAACAAGCGTTAACAAAAGCAAAACCCCAAAGGCCAAC
>DASVBA010000198.1:0-5846 GCA_036376095.1 Chryseolinea sp. | reverse complement strand
ATCGATACTCTTGAATTTTATTAAGTAAAGAATAGGCGCAAATGTTTCCTGCTGAACAATTTCAAAATCATTCTTAACCTCTGCGATCGCAGGTTTCACGTAACATCCGGATTCATATCCTTTGCCTCTGAGCACCCCTCCTTTAACGACAAATTCACCACCTTCTTTAATGATCTTTTTTAATGCATCGTTATAAGATTTCACGGCTTGTTTATCGATCAGGGGCCCCACATGATTTGAAGTATCGAGTGGATTGCCGATGGTCAACTGGGCATATGCTTTCTTAAGCCGGTCCTTCACCTCGTCATAAACAGAATCCTGAACGATAAGCCTACGGGTAGTAGTGCAACGCTGGCCGGCGGTTCCGACGGCGCCAAACAGCGCTCCGCGAATCGCTATGTCAAGGTTTGCATTTTCAGTTATGATGATGGCATTATTTCCTCCTAATTCAAGCAATGAGCGCCCGAGCCGTTCACTTAGGGTTTTTGCAACCGCCTTACCCATTCTTACCGAACCTGTAGCCGATACCAATGGAATATTCTCATTCTTTGATAATAACTGGCCGACAACGTAATCGCCGTTTACAACACAAGACACACCTTCGGGTACACGATTCTTTACAAACACTTTGTTAGCGATATGTTGACATGCAATGCTGCACAGCGGTGTCTTTTCTGAGGGCTTCCAGATGCATACATCGCCGCATACCCAGGCAATCATAGCATTCCATGACCATACTGCAACGGGGAAATTAAATGCGGTAATTACTCCAACGATACCGATAGGGTGCCATTGTTCATACATTCTGTGATTCGGTCGTTCGGAATGCATCGTAAGGCCGTGCAACTGCCGGGATAAGCCCACAGCAAAATCACAGATGTCGATCATTTCCTGAACTTCACCAAGCCCCTCCTGATACGACTTTCCCATTTCATAAGAGACCAGCTTGCCCAGTGGTTCTTTTTGTTTCCTCAGCGCATCACCGATCTGCCTCACTACCTCGCCTCGCTTCGGAGCAGGCCACGTCCTCCATTCATTGAATGCCTCCTGCGCCTTGGCAACAACCTTTTCGAAGGTCTTTTCGTCTCCGCCACGTACAGATCCAATCAATTTTCCGTCAACGGGAGAATAAGATTCAATTACGTCACCGTTTGATTTATACCACTTTGAGCCTGTAGAGACGCCGGGATTGCTCTTTTTAATGCCCAACTGAGACAAAGCTTCCCTGATGCCAAAATCTTTCATGGATTTTTTTAAATAGTCCGCAAAGCTAAGAAAATGTGTGGGATAGGAAACTGCAGAAGTGGGTGATCCCCAATGTTTACCAGTCTACCCCGTAAGTACCTTTTTGGCCGTTTGGATAGAATCCTTCCAAAAGTATCCCGCCTTTTTTGAAATCAAGAATGCGGTTAAGGTCCTCGACGTTGTCCACCGGCACCTTGTCAATATAACCAATAACAAAACCCTTTCTCATACCGGCTTCTTTCCATTTGCCTTTGACTTCCCGAATGCGTACCCCTCCTTCCAATTGAAGCGAAGCAAGCTCCTTGTAAGGCACGTCTTCTACGGCAATTCCCGCCAGGTCGGGTTTTACCTCCTTTTTCACAGCTTCAAGACTGCCTTCGCTGTTGCGCAGTTGCGCTGTCACTTCCCTGAGCACTCCCTCTCGCAGATAGGAGACTGTAATTTCTTTTCCCGGCCTCTTGCGTGCAACCCACTCCTGAAGCTCCGAAACACTATAGATGCTATGACCGTCGATTCCCACAATAACATCGTTAACCAGCAGTCCTGCTTTATCGGCTGCGCTCTCCTTATTCACTCCTTTTATCAACACACCCTGATTCGTAGTGAGATGATATTTTTCGGCCTTTATAGCGTCAACACTTTCAATCACAACGCCCAACAACCCTCTTTGCACCTGACCGAACTCTAAAAGATCATCCATTACTTTTCTGACAAGGCTCACGGGGATTGCGAAAGAGTATCCCTGATAGCCGCCCGTCGAAGTTGCTATTGCCGTATTGACGCCGACGAGCTCTCCGTTCAGGTTTACCAAAGCTCCGCCACTATTCCCTGGATTTACGGCCGCGTCTGTTTGAATAAATGCCTCCACGTGCAGATTTTGCAATTCATTTCTGTCCTGAAGGATACCCAGGTTCCTGGCTTTGGCACTTACGATACCGGCAGTAACCGTGGAGTTGAGGTCAAACGGATTGCCCACCGCCAGCACCCACTCACCAGGTGTGATCTTGTCAGAGTCTCCGTATTTCAAAAAAGGCAGACCCTTTGCGCGGATCTTCAATAATGCAAGGTCTGTCGTAGGATCGGTGCCGATGAGCTTTGCGAAAAACCGCTGGTTGTTACTCATCACTACTTCAATATTGCTTGCGTCTTCAATCACATGGTTGTTAGTGACGATATAGCCATCATCGGATATAATGACGCCGGATCCGGATGATCTGGCTGGTGATTCAAAATATAATTCGAGAGGGTTGACGCTAAAATCGCCGGCGCCGAATGTAGTCCTGATGTGAACCACTCCCGACGTAACCTTCTTCGCAGTATTGAGGAAGTTCAACCCCTCAGGAGCGCGATAGGATGTGTCCGGTACGTAATTCGCGAGCATAGATTGCTGACGTGCATCAATCGACTGATAGCTCGGGATTTGAAAATCGAGATAGCGCAGCGTAAATAATGAACCAAGAACACCTCCAATGCAGGCAGCGAGAATCACGAGGAGCACTAAAATCGACCGTTTCATACCAGACCCCAATAAATAATCGAACACTTAATCTATTAGTAAGTTAACGCTTCTTTTTCTAAAATGATTGCAGGACAATGAAGATCGTGGAGGGTTTTTCTTCGAGATGGGGTTTCTACCTGACGGATCATTCGATAAGGCACACAGAAAGTCAAAGGGCGGCCGGAGATTCTTTTGTATTTTCCGTTGAAGCCTGTTTACGAACGATTGCATTGCAGACGATCAACATAATGAGGCTCATCCACGCGCAGGCAGCCATCATGCCTACCATTGGCAGAGCAGTGTTGTTGTGCAGCACACTTACTATTGCTGAGACGATCGCACCGACACCCATGCGCCAGCTTCCCAATAACGCCGCCGCACTGCCTGCATGTTTTGAAAATGGTGCAAGGGAAAGCGCCGTAGCATTTGGACCGATCAGGCCCTGCCCGGTAAGGAAGATAAACATCAAAATCAAAAGGGGATATATTCCCCATCCGCCATACAACGTTCCCCCTACTAGCAGAATGCCGGTTACTCCCTGGTAGAGAAAAGCAACTTTTACGAGGTCTTCGTTTTTAAAATGTTTTAATAGTATATGGTTCAGCTGAGTTGAACCGATCATGGCTGAAGCAAGCAACGCAAATATCCATCCGTATTGCTGCTCCGTCACACCATAGATATTCATAAATACATCGGGAGAGCCGGCGATATAGGCGAACGGTGCAGCGGTTCCCATACCACCTGCAAGTGCGTACACCATGAACTGCGGCTGTTTTAATACAATTCGGAAGCCACCGAGCACAGCGCGCGGTTTTAGCGACAATGAGGGATCTGCTGGCTTGCCTCCCTCAAGAAAAAAGTAAACCGCCGCCATAATAATGACTGTGATGAATCCCAGAATAATAAATACCCCATTCCATCCAAACGAAGCGGTGACATAACCCCCAATGGTCGGAGCGATCATGGGCGAAACGGCAATCACCAACATGATCAGCGAAAACACTTGAGCCGTTTTCTTCACTGGAAACAGATCTCTTACCAATGTTTGTGCGGCTACCATGCCACCGCAGCCACCAAGAGCTTGAATGAACCGGGCGATAATAAGTCCATCGACCGAGGTCGTGAAAGCACAACCAACGGAAGCGATAACGTAAATGAATAAGCCGACGTATAATGGTTTCCTCCTTCCAAATCGATCCAGCAGTGGCCCGTATATTAATTGGCCGATGGCTATGCCGATAAAGTAGCTTGTAAGCGACAACTGAACTTGATCGATGGAAGTGTCGAGGTCGATTGCCATCGCCGGAAATCCCGGCAAATACATATCGATGGAGAAGGGACTGATGGTTGCCAGCGCTCCCAGTATGAGAATTATAAAAAAGTTACGCTTGCGCTCCATTGCTTGTAGGGTATAGGGTATAGGGTATAGGGCAGGACTGGTGTAGGGTTAACGGCAAGTTACGCGATTAGTTTCCGGCACAAAAAAAAGGCGCCACGGAAAAAACCGCGACGCCTAACCACCTTAACTAAAAACCCCTCAACCCTTAGCTAACTTTGATGGTTGTCTTTAATGTTTTCTTTTCATCTTTCGGTACAGAGATTTCAAGTATACCGTTGTTGTATTTCGCACTGATCTTACTTGCATCAACGTTATCAGGCAGAGAAAATGAACGGCTGAAATTTCCGTACTGAGTTTCTACCACGTGGAGATTATTTTCCTTCTTTTCCTTCGAAAACTTTCTCTCACCGCTGATGGTCAAAAAATTGTCGTTTAAGTCAATTTTGAAGTCCTCCTTGCTTAAGCCAGGGACAGCTACATTGATCTCATAAGCAGTTTCGTTCTCCAGGATATCTACCTTGGGAACAAAAGAGTACGCAGAACCTCCCGTGCGGGCCAACGAATCGCTGAAAAAACGATCGATCAAATTACTGAATGATGTCGGAGCGAAATCATTTGCAGTGCTATAACGAACGATGCTCATAGTATTGTTTTTTTGATTGTTTAACATTTTGCTTTTTGAACAACTACCTCTTAGGGAAAAATGTGCCGAGAGGATTTCACGTCCTTTTCAAGCCATTATGGCTTACTTTGTGAATGGAGTCCGGTACAAAGCTGCCAAAACGGCTTATTTTGACCGACAGCATTTCACGAGAGTCAATCTTCAGTCTTGGTTTATTTTTTAATTGGATAGTGATGCTCAAAGATGGGATCGTAAGGTTTAGTGTGGTTTTTTCCATGGCTTAACCGATCTCCAAAAAAAAGTCCCGGAAGACAATTCCAGGACTTTTCAACCTATAGTTTCGAAGATGAATTAATGTGCAATTATGGGATCCGGATTTCCATCGGGATCTCCGCTCACTGTTCCCGATGTTCTCGCGCTCCCCAACAGTAAGACGCCCGCAGCATGAGGTGTAGCCATTGATGTTCCACTTATGGTATTATAGCCACCACTTTTCCACGTTGATTTTACAGAAACTCCGGGCGCGCAATAATCAATGGGTGGATTTCCAAAATTTGAAAAGCTTGCCCAGCTATCGCCCTGTCTCATTGCAGAAATGGTAAATATGTTACTGCCATTCGCACGCGCCGGTGAATGATTGTTCGCATCGTCACTCTCATTTCCTGCCGCCAGACAAAACTTTACACCATTTGCTGAGGCCGCGATAACCGCATCGTCAAGGGCTTGTGAAGCAGACCCGCCCAAACTCATATTGGCCACATCTCCCCGACTTCCATAACTGCCAACGTGATCAACACCAGCAATGACGCCCGAAAGCGTTCCGCTTCCCTGACGATTAAGGACCCGCACAGAAATAACAGTTGCTCCGGGAGCAACCCCGATAACACCAATTGAATTATTAATAGCCCCAATTGTACCGGCAACGTGCGATCCATGACCGTTTTCATCGTCAGGGCTTGCTGCGCTTGGACCTCCCGACGTTAAGAAACTTACGCTTCGGCTAGCATCAACATTTAAATCTGGGTGATCAAGATCAATTCCCGTATCAAGAATCCAGGCGACCCCCGATCCCGTATAGTTGCTTACGCCATTAACCCGCGTAATTCCCCAGGGCGTCTCTTGCGGAGCAGTCCCACCACCAG
>DASVBA010000119.1:0-3046 GCA_036376095.1 Chryseolinea sp. | reverse complement strand
TGAGATGCTGCGTTACATTAAGCGCTTGGAAAATAAAGATCTATCGATGGTGCACTCGATGATCTCACTCGGGTCATGTACCATGAAGCTTAACGCTACGTCCGAAATGATCCCCGTGACGTGGCCCGAGCTGGGAAATATTCATCCCTTTGCTCCTTCCGATCAAACGCTTGGTTATCAGGAAATGATCACAGCTCTTGAAGGTGCATTAAAAGAGATCACGGGTTTTTCAGGGGTTTCGCTTCAGCCTAATAGCGGTGCGCAGGGAGAATACGCCGGCCTGATGGTTATCCGTGCCTATCACCAGGACCGTGGCGAAGAACATAGAAATATTTCCTTGATCCCCGCTTCTGCTCACGGAACAAACCCCGCAAGTGCAGTTATGGCAGGCATGGAAGTAGTAGTAGTGAAGTCTGACGAAGAAGGAAAGATCGATGTCGCGGACCTTAAAGCAAAAGCAGAGCAATACAAGGACAAGCTTTCGTGTCTGATGGTTACCTATCCATCGACCCACGGCGTATTTGAAGAATCTATCACAGACATCTGCGAAATAATTCATAAAAATGGCGGCCTCGTTTATATGGACGGAGCAAATATGAATGCTCAGGTCGGCCTCACCTCGCCGGCAAATATTGGTGCTGATGTTTGCCACTTAAACCTTCACAAAACATTCTGCATTCCGCATGGCGGAGGTGGACCCGGAATGGGACCGATATGCTGCAACGACAAACTTGAACCGTATTTACCTGGGCATACGCTGGTGAAAACCGGGGGAAACAAAGCTATCCATGCTGTGTCTTCTGCACCGTGGGGTAGCGCGAGCATTCTCACCATTTCATATGCATATATTGCTATGATGGGAGCTCAGGGTCTTAAGAATGCCACCATCTATGCAATACTCAACGCAAATTACATCAAGGAACGCCTTAGCGGTCATTACAAGATCCTCTACACGGGCACGAAGGGGCGGTGTGCGCACGAAATGATCGTTGACTGCCGCGACTTCAAGAAAGCCGGCGTAGAAGTGGAAGATATTGCAAAACGTCTGATGGACTATGGCTTTCACGCTCCGACAGTATCGTTTCCGGTAGCCGGCACGTTGATGATCGAACCTACGGAAAGCGAACCGAAGGAAGAACTCGACCGGTTTATCGAGACGCTGATAGAAATCCGTAACGAAATACGGGAAGTCGAAGAAGGAAAAGCGGACAGAGAAAACAACGTACTTAAACAGTCTCCGCATACGGCGGCCGTTGTAACCGCCGACACATGGAACAGGCCTTACAGTCGTCAAAAGGCAGCTTACCCCCTGCCATTTGTAAAAGAGGCCAAGTTCTGGCCGGCTGTCAGTCGTGTCGACAACGCCTATGGCGACCGCAATCTGGTCTGCAGCTGTTTGCCAATCGAGGAATACTCAAAAAGCGAAGAAGCCGCTTCAGTTTGATTCAGGATCAAAAAAATACAAGAAAGATCGTCCTAAAAAAAGTGCGATCCTTTTTTATTTAGAGTGATGTGCTGGCCTGTTCCATACAATTCTCTCTGCCCGGATCACGAACTAATATGCAAATGAGTTATTCGAGACCGTGTCTATCGATAAGATACACCAGTGCAGCAATCGACGCGGCGCCCAGTTCAAGTTCACGCTTGCTGACTTTATCTATTGTATCCGCAGCGGTGTGATGGTAGTCGAAGTAACGTTGAGAGTCGGGCAAAAAGCCGATTAAAGGAACTCCGAACGGAGCGAGTGGTCCGATATCCGCACCTCCTCCTTCCTGGTCAAAATCTGTAAGCCCGTATGGCTCCAACAGGGGCTTCCAGCTTTTGATTCGATCTCTAACATTCGCGCTACAGCTCATAGAAAAACCTCTTGGAGTAAAACCTCCACGATCGGATTCTATGGCAGCTACATGTTTTTCTTTTTTCAATTCCACGTGCCGCGCATATTCCATCCCCCCGCGAAGTCCGTTCTCTTCATTCATAAAAAGCACGACACGGATCGTGCGTTTCGGCTTAATTCCCAAAACCTTGAACAATCTTATTACCTCCATTGCTTGAACAACGCCTGCACCATCATCGTGGGCTCCCTGACCGAGGTCCCAGGAGTCGAGGTGCCCGCTAACTACGATAATTTCATCAGAGTACTCGGAGCCCTTCAACTCACCGATTACGTTAAAAGACTGAACATCTGGCAAAGTTTCACAATGCGTCTCAAAATAGAATTGAAGGTGTTTGTCAGCTTTTAAACTTTTACTCAGCTGGTCGGCGTGTTTTGTACTTATTGCGACTGCAGGGATTTTTGGAAGTGACTCATCATATCTCAAACCACCGGTGTGGGGATAATCTTCCTGGTTAAGTCCCATAGAACGCACAATCGCGCCAATCGCGCCAAATCGCGCTGCTTCGGAAGGACCGGAACCGCGCTGATCAACGGCCCCACCATACGCCGCAAAGGTGTGAATCTTCCCGGGATCCATGGGACGGTTGAAAAAAACAATCTTGCCTTTGATCTCCTTTTCACCCAATAGTTTCAGTTCTTCGAGGCTCTTCACTTCGATCAATTCACCGGTTACACCACCCGGACCTGTTCCAACAGAACCACCCAGTGCACAAATATTAATCTCCGACTTAGATTTTTTGATCCGTGCAATTTCTTTCTGCCCACGCACCCATTGCGGTACCATCACCGGCTGAAGCCAAACCGAATCCGCTGCGCGTTCCAATTCACGTTTTCCCCATTCCACAGCTAATTTTGCTCCAGGTGAACCACTTAATCTCGGACCTATCGTTGTCGCGAGCTCTTCAAGCCATTCATAGGCTTTGCCCTCATGCAATTCCCGATCGAAAATTTGCCTGATACTAGCTTCATCTACCTGCGCGGGCAATGTGATCGATAGAAATAAGTTAATTATCAAAAAGAGCGGTTTGACAAATTTTATCATGTCGTAAGTGCTTGTAATCAAAATAAGGAAGAACTTTTGACAGAAATCAAAAAAAAAGAAATGGCAGAACTATCAAAGACCTTTCAAACGTTTGAAATGCAGAAAAA
>DASVBA010000164.1:0-3806 GCA_036376095.1 Chryseolinea sp. | reverse complement strand
CCGACTGATTACGCTAACACTTAACAGACCCCACTATATTTTCTGCGCTCAAACATCGGGGCACACAATGCAACGAGCGATGAAGTGTGAGCAATGATCAATAGAAACATCCCGTAGCTGTTTAGACACAAAACGTTGATGAAAGAAAAGGAAGTTGAGGTGATAAAATGCTTTGGTTGCGGAGCCTTGGTGGATAACATTCCAGGAACGCCACATAAGTACATTGGTGCGACTCAAGGCTGCTGGAATTTATTCGGGCAAATCTTAGTGAAGGAATTCGGTGAATACAGCTATCCGCAACTGACAAACAGATTGACGGTAGACACGTACGCCATACAGCACCCTGGCCAACCGGGCCGACAAGCCAATCAATCAGTCAATGTTCATTTGATAAGCTTGTATTTGATTTTTATCAGAGGATTGAGTGCCGATGTCGCCACCAAAAAAATGGAAGAATTGATATCAAAGATTAAGAAGTTTGATTGGTTGGAGCCGCCTGTTCCAAACGGTTATAAAACAATCCTTGATGTTTTGGCTGCGCACAATCAAGAAGAACACGAAAAGAAAGTAAGAGAATGGGCCGAGGATGTGTGGAATTGCTGGTACTTGAAACACGGCGAAAAGATCCGACAAATGGCGGACAACTATCTATTGAAGGTTAAAGGAAAATCCGGCCACTCATAATGCACTTTAACATAATGAAAACTGCACAGGCACATTGCGTTTTTCTCCTTCTGCGTGTATTCTTTTGCGCTTTAAACGTTGGAACACAAGCAATGTTTAATGATCAAAGAACAATAAGCAACGTAAACACTCAATAATCAACAATCAATATGTCAATACTCAAGTAGTTTGCACCTCTAGACCTTATACCTTATACCCTATACCCTTATACCCTACTCCGACCGAAGGCTATTCACCGGATTCATCCTCGCGGCCCTGATCGATTGGTAGCTGACCGTGAGGATCGTAATCACGAACGACAGGAGCGCCGTAATGGCGAATATCCACCACGATATCTCGGTGCGGTATTCAAAGCGTTCAAGCCAGAGGCTCATAAAATACCAGGCGCCGGGAATGGAAATGATGCAGCCGATGATAACCAGCACAACGAAATCCTTCGACAACATTCCCCATAGGGTGGTCACACTCGCGCCCATCACTTTTCGAATGCCAATCTCTTTCGTCCGCTGTTCCGCCACAAAAGATGCGAGTCCAAAGAGACCAAGGCAGGAGATGAAGATCGCCAGCATAGAAAAAATACCGGCCAGCGTTCCGATCCGTGTTTCCTGGCTGAACTTAGCCGCATACTCATCGTCGACAAACTTGTAACTGAAGAGCGCGGAAGGAACGATCGACTTTACAACACTTTCGATACGTGGAAGCGCAGCGACGGCGCTCACTGCGGGATCTATTCTGATATTCATTAAAGATGCCGATTGGCTTTTGAAGTAAAAAATCGTCGGCCTCACGGGTTCATAGGGAGACTCCATCACCAAGTCTTCCACAACACCGATAATAGTCTTTGACCACCTGATGGCACCGTCTTCAGCGTTGATATCGATAAGCGTCTCACCAGCGGCATGTTCCCATCCCATGTATTTCACGGCGGCCTGGTTCAGGATCACTGCGTCCAGCGTATCCGTTGCAAGATCTGTGGAGAAGTCCCGGCCTTCCACCACTTTCCACCCCAGCGTTTTCCCGAAGTCCGGCGTAACTTGACACACCGCAAACTCTGCGTCGAAGTTTGGGTCACGGCCTTTCCAGTCATAGCCGCCGGTAGAGGCCCAGATAGCGGTAACCGGACTCGAGGCAAACGACACGCTCTGGACAACGCCGGTGGCCAGGAGTTCTGTGCGCAACACATTTTGTTTACCACGGTATTCCTGGTCATTCAAATCGACGGAAATCAAACCCTGCCGGTTGTACCCGACAGGCCGGTCGCGGGCGTACTGAACCTGTTGGTAAACAACCAATGTTCCAATGATCAACGTAGTGGATACGGCAAACTGCACAACAACAAGAATCTTTCGAGGTAGCGAAGCCAGGCGGCCGGCTTTTGAAGAGCCCTTCAGGACTTTCACCGGCCGAAAAGAAGAAAGGAAGAATGCCGGATATAGTCCCGCGAGCAACGTGGTCAAGAGGAGGAACAAAAGTGCTGTAGCCCAAAAGTTAATGTTATTGAAAGGAAGCGCGATGCTTTTACCAGAGACCTCATTGAAGGCATCCTTCGAAAGCGCGACCAATGCCAGCGCGATCAAAAATGCTACGACGCTAATCACAAACGACTCACTGAGGAACTGAGCCACCAGCTGAGGCCGCGATGATCCTACGGTCTTCCGGACACCGACCTCGTGCGCCCGTTTCTCCGACCGGGCCGTGCTCAGGTTAATGAAGTTGATGCAAGCCAGCAACAACACGAACCCGCCGATGATGCCGAATAGCCAGACAAAGACGATCCTTCCGCCGGCCGGCTTGCCGTCTTCGAACTCTGAATAAAGGTGCCACGTGCTCATCGGCACGACCTGGATAAAGGGTTTATACTTATCGCGGTAAGCGGTCAGATCATCCGGCAAATACTTAAAGTACATGTTCCTAATACCGGAATTAACAGACGCAACAGTAACATTGGGCTGAAGTTGGGCGTACAGCTGTTGATAGGTATTCTCCCAGTCAGATGGGTTTTTGCCGATCCAGGGATGCAGCATCTGGATCTCTTGAAAAGTGCCGATGAATTGCACGTCGCCAAATGTGCTGTTCGCCGGAATATCCTCATACACACCAGTCACATGCACGTCGATGCCATTGTCAATGCGTAGCGTCTTCCCGATGGGATCGTTCGTTCCAAATATTACCGCTGCCGTCGACTCTGAAAGTATGAAGCCTTTAGGGTCCTCGAGACTTTTGTAGTTTCCTTTGAGCATACGGAGGGAGAGCACCTCGATGACGGCGGGCTCCATGAACTTGCCCTTTCGCTGGTATTTGGTGTCGGCTGTAGCAAGTGTGTGGTCACCGGTCCACCATGACCGGATCACATGCTTGAAGTAATGCTGATAGTCATCCTTCAATGCGCCGGCAACTGCAAACTGCATCGCCAATCCGCCGCTAATGACCTCGGTATCCGGATTGGTTTCTCCATGCCATAATTGCACGATGTTATCGTAGTTAGCATGATACTTATTGAAAGAGAGCTCGTCGTACACCCAAAGTCCGATGAGCATCGTCACCGTCATGCCTGCCGCCAGGCCGCCTATATTGATGGCGGAGTATCCTTTTGTTCTCAACAATGTCCTCCATCCGATTTTGAAATAACTTTTATACATACCGAAATGATTTACATTTTGTGATATCTTACGCGGACGTATAATTCCTGGTCTGAATAGTAGCAATACATCAATCGCAAATTTTATGTTGGCCTTTCGTTTTCCGATTCGTGCCAATCGTTGATTGTAGATTTCAATAAGATCCCCCTCAATGTGATCTACCAGCTTCGGATGGCAATACCACCTGAAGAACTTTAGAATTTGCCTTGGAGGAATTATATATTTCATTTATTGAGATCCTACACGTGTTGCCCCTATACCTTGCTTAATTCCAACGCCATCTTCGGAATAGCACGCCACAAATCATTTCGGGTATTCCTTGAATATTCCATGGCTTTTTTCCCCAACGCGGTAATTTGAAAATACTTCTTCGGCCGGCCTGCACGCTCCTCCGTACCCTCACCGTCGTGTGACTTGATATATCCTTTGTCCTCAAGACGGACGAGCGCGGAATGCATTGCGCCCATGCTTACATTGCGTGAC
>DASVBA010000010.1:0-4882 GCA_036376095.1 Chryseolinea sp. | reverse complement strand
GGCGAGGAAAAAAGCAAGGCCGAAGATCTTGCCGTTGTTCCTGCCTTTCAGGCTTTCTTCGGTAAAACCATTTTCGCGCATCCATGCTTTTCCGAAAACAGCAGGCGAATACCATAATCCTCCGATAAGAAAAGTGGAAAGGGCAGCGACCAGTACGGCCCAAAAGTTTAGCGGTGTATCCATAGTTGTTGGTTTAAGGATGTTTAATACATTAAAGATGCGAAAGGCAGGCTCTTTGCTTTCTCTGTAATTTATTCTTTTCAGATACTGTAAGTACACTCTGAAATTGTCAATTTTATAAACGCAAAAGGGATTCGTGATTCTGAAACGGAATAATCATTGACTGAAACGGAAAACAATATTGCTAACGACGAAATACAGCTGAACGACAAGACGATGCGTTTGATCGGGATCCCCTTCTTTGGGATCGCAATTCCAAACGTTACCGGCTTGTTTGGTTCACTAAACTGGCGGGATCCAATTTATTGGCTCGGTTATCTCTACTTTATTGCACTGGCGTTCATGATCTGGCAGGGCAACCGTTATCTATTGTTCCGGACACGCAAGCGCTTCACCTGGTTCGACAAGCCTATTGAGAAGCTTATCCTGCTTTTCATGAACAACATCTTCTTTACATCTCCGCTCACTATCGCCTGGTTATGTCTTTGGTACAGGGCTGCGGGGTTTGCAGCCATTAAGTGGGATAATATTCTTATCGTAACGCTCGTCAATGTCATCTGTGTTCTTTTCGTTACGCACGTTTACGAAACAGTATTTATGGTTAAAGAGCAGCAGGGTGAGCAACTGAAGAATGCCCGCCTTTCAAAGGCAAAGGCCGAGGCAGAGCTTGAGGCGTTGCGAAGTCAGATCGATCCTCATTTCATGTTCAATTCATTAAACAGCCTTTCTTATCTTATCTCAACGGATCCCGCTAAAGCAACACGTTTTACGGAAAATCTCGCGGATGTGTACCGTTATATCCTTGCTCAGAAGGATCAGAGCCTGGTCTTGCTGGAAGATGAATTCAGTTTTATGGACAAGTACATGCAGTTGGTCACCCTGCGCTTTGGACAAGCCTTACAGATAAAGCGTTTTTTTAATGGGAGCACGGAAAAAGAATTCCTGATTCCTCCGATTTCCGCCTTTGTTGCCCTGGAGAACGCCGTGAAGCACAATGAAATTTCGGAACAAAAACCTCTTAAGCTCGAGCTTCATATCGACCAAAACTCTTTAGTAATACAAAACAACTTGCAGCCTAAGCGCAGCATTCAGCATTCCTCTCACATCGGTTTGAGAAATCTGGACGAGCGTTTCAAGATCATTACAGGGAAAGGTATCGATTTCACAAAGGACAATAACAATTTCCGGGTGGTAATGCCATTGACTCCAATTACTTCATAATGCCAACCTATGAAAGTCATAATTATTGAAGATGAATTGCTGGCACAGGCTAAACTTGAAGCCATGCTGAAGTCATTGGATCGCTCGATCGAAATATCAGCGAAGATCAATAGCGTAGAGGAAGCCCTACGTTGGCTGTCGTCCCACCCCTCGCCGGATATTGCGTTCGTGGATATCCAGCTTTCTGATGATCATTCTTTTGAGATCTTTCGTCAACACCCTGTCACCTTCCCGGTGATCTTCACTACGGCTTACGACAAATACCTGCTTGAAAGTTTTGAGTTCAATTCCGTTGACTACCTTTTGAAGCCGATAACGGAAGAAAAACTGAAACGGTCGCTCGACAAAGTGAAAAGACTTGAACAACATTTTCTTCAGGGAAATATTTTGAAAATGATTGAGCATAGTTCGTCGCCAGCGAAGACAAGGATCGTTGCAAAGAAGGGGAATGAATTCGTTGCCCTGGAGCTGGATGAGGTTGCGTATTTCTATACAGAGCATAAACTGGTATTCGTGCGGGATTTCACAGGCCGCCAGTTGATCGTTGACAAGAACCTTGGAGACCTGGAATCGACGCTGGACAAGAACCGGTTCTTCCGGCTTAACCGGAAATTTATAGCGCAACTTAAAGCAATTGAAAGGTTCAAGCCCGACAAAGGGAAAATCCGGATCTTCCTAAAGCCTGAAATGAAAGAGGAAATTCATGTCAGCAAAGAGACAGCGCCGGACTTCAGGACGTGGGTTGGTATGAGGGATGAGTGAGGAGGGAATGCCTGTAAACGGAATCAGTGTGCCAACGAAGCGTTAATCGTTAATCGTTAATCGTTAATCGTTAATCGTTAATCTTTTAATCTTTAAATCTTTAAATCTTTAATCTTTATCCAGTGCGAGTGTGGGCATGTTAACCGCGGAGTCGCCAAGACGCAAAGTTGCGCAGGGTAAATCCCACACCCAAACACATGCACACGTTTACCGGATAACGGATAACAATTAACGGTCAGAGGACACCATTCTCCGTGTTACTGACGTTAATTTTTACTCACGCCAGGTTCACGCTTCAGAAACTCATCGTAAAGCTCTGTCTGTCGGCTGACCATAGGGACTTTCCATCCGTCGATAAACACGTACTTGATAGTTGTTTTCGTCTCAAACGGATCGCCATCAGAGATCAGCAAGGTTGCATTCTTACCCACTTCAATAGATCCCAACCTATCGGATACGCCGAGGATCTCCGCCGGCACGATAGTAACCGAACGAAGTGCTTCCTCTTTACCCAACCCATAAGCGGCGGCAAATGCAGCATGGTATGGAAGGTTCCGGACATTTTCCGTGCCGCCCGTACAAAGGGCAACTTTAACTCCCGCCTTTTTCATCAGCCCGGGATTTGCATATGCTTTATCATATCTGTCGTAGTCGCGGGTAGGTAGAGCGAGCACCGGACCTGCAATGACGGGAATTCCTGCTTCCGCGATCTCTCCGGCAACGCGCCAGCCTTCTGCTACCCCCGTGAAAATTACTTTCCTTACCTTCCTTTCAGCAACCCACTTCAGCGCCGACTGAATATCCTTCGACGCATTGACTTTTATCATCAGGCTTCGTTCTCCCTTAATTACGGGAAGCAAAGCCTGCATTTCAGGATAGTAGCCCACCCCTTTTGATTTGGTAGCGGAGTCCAGCTTATAATACTGAACCGCCATGTCCCATACATCATTGAGTCTTTTGATTGCTTTTTCAGCAGCCTTTTTTATTTCGTCGTCAGTTCTACGATCAAAGAACCCCTTGCGTCCGGTATTCGGGAAGGTGAGCACGACACCTTCGAATCCGGCGAACATTTGCTCAGGCGTATAGCCGTAGAGGTTGATCAGCGCTGCAGTACCCGGAATCAGGTCGCCCTCAGGCATTGACATCACCGTAGTCACGCCGCTAATACGTGTAACCGGGATCAGCGTCGAATTTGGATTAACAGCAGACAACGCTTTTATCTGCGGAAGGATATCACCTACTTCGTTGAAATCTTTTGTACGTGCGTCTGACCCCACCTCGCTCAATCCCAGCTGCGTTCCCCCATCGATCAATCCGGGGTAGATCCAAAGTCCCCGGCAATCTATCACTTTAGCTCCTTGAGGAACAGCAACGCTTGCTCCTACAGCTGTAATCTTACCGTTGGTTATTACTACCGTGCCATTTTGAATTGACCCTTTCGTTATGGTCTCAATTGTTGCATTGGTGAGAGCAAAAGTCCCATACTCTCCTTTTGGTGACTGGGCGTATGCGGTGCCCGCAAGCAAAAGATAGCAGACCGACGCGATAATATTCTTTATATTGAAATACACAATCGTTTAGTTAAGGTCAAACATATAATTAAAAGCCTCCTCTGCACCCAGCAAACAATTCTCAACCTTATTGCCATCCGTGTCGGCCGCAGACGACGCATCAAGGGCCAGACCCGGATCAATATAAATGCGCATATCGTCCGCATCTTTTTCACGATCAAATCGCACAACGCCATCCACAATTGTGATCATCGGAACCGTATAAGTGGAAAGTGGATGTCCCTTGAAAATTGCGACGTCGGCTTCTTTGCCTACCTCCAACGAACCAACGCGACTATCTATACCAAGTTGTTTGGCGGGGTTGAGCGTAATCAACGATAACGCCTCATCATCCGAAAGTGCACCGTACTTCTGCGACTTGGCTGCTTCGTGATAAAGGTGGCGCATAAGTTCGCCGTCGTCGGAATTGATTGACGTCGTCACGCCATTTTTTGTGAGGATCGCCGCATTATAAGCGGTAGAATAATACACTTCAAACTTGTAGGCCCACCAATCCGAAAACACAGACGCCATCGCGCCAAACTTTGCGAGCTCTGGAGCGACCTTGAATCCTTCATTGACATGTTGGAATACCAGCTTCTTAATTCCAAAGTCCTGGCAAACCTTCAGCAGCATGAATATTTCATCGGCGCGGTAACTATGACAATGAACAATTATTTCGCCTCTGAGAATATCAGCCAACGTTTCCAGCCGTAAGTCGTATGTCGGTGGCGCACCTCTGAACCCTTTTTGTGTTTTTGATTTATTGTAACGGTCCCACGTTTCCATGTACTCTTTGGCTTTAGAAAAAGCTTCACGTATCACGAACTCTACTCCCATTCGGGTGCGTGGTAAAATGTTGTTGGCGCCTCCGTGAACACGTGTGGGATTCTCACCAAGGGCAAACTTCACTGTCCGGGGTGCGCCGTCCATTCGTAAACCGTCCGGGTCTTTTACCCCGTAACGCAGTTTGAGGGTCTCACATTGACCACCAATTGCATTTGCCGACCCATGCATCGCATGAATGGTCGTTACGCCACCGCCAAGAGCGCGGTAGAGCCCGACCTGAAATGGATTTATCGCGTCACCTGTAAATACTTCGGCAGTAACCGGATTCGTGGCCTCATTAATGGCATCAAGACCAGCATGGGAATGCGCATCGATGATCC
>DASVBA010000115.1:0-2547 GCA_036376095.1 Chryseolinea sp. | reverse complement strand
ATAAAACCTGTCGTCCAGATGATCTTATCTTCCCACGCGAACACAGCTACCGACACGCCTGTATAGACGATCGCGACAAAGACCTTTATATAGTTGGTCTTAACAAGATTGAAGTTGTTTACAAGACTAAGGACGCCGATCACAAGAAATCCGATGCCTGCCTGAACAAATCCTCCATAGATCGCGATAAAGAAAAAACAAATGGCTCCGATGATCTGGTGTTTTGTTCCTAGTCTTTCCGCTTTATTAGTTGCCTTAAATGGATCGAATATTACCAGGCAAATTGAGAACAACATCACAACGACAAAAATCCTGCTGAAGAGCTTGTCATCAATTGTCGATGCAAGCCTGGATCCGATAAAACCTCCAACCAGTGAAACTGCTCCAAGATATAGACTGTATTGAAGTGGTAGTTCGACCTTTTTACTTCTGAAACCACCTACTGCAGTTACATTCTGTGCGAGTATCGCTACCCGCGCAGTGGCATTCGCCATTGTGATGGGAACACCCATGAACGTTAGGATCGGAACCGTAAATAAAGATCCACCGCCGCCCACCGTGTTTAGAAAAGCCGCGCCAAAGCCGAGCAGGATAATCAGTGGTATTTGATAGAGTTCCAAGCGATCAGGTTTTGAGGTCGTGAAAGATAACGCATTTGGTCGTAACGTGAAATCGGTAGTGAATTAGAGGCCAGGTCAAGCCGGGATGTAAATTCGGGAGGTGATCATTACCCTATTTTCGGTCACCTAACCTTGGCGTTTCGGATGATCCTGTAATACAGGAACGGTATGAAACGCTTGATGTAAATCAGAAGGACTTCTTTTCCGCCGATGTAAGCTTCTTCCTTTTTGCTTTCGATGGCGCTCACAATTCTCTCAGCGCACCATTTAACTGGTTTTCCTTTCGACTGCCATTCGTCCATTTTATTCATAGGTGTTCCGTCTCCCGTTAGCGCTGACATCGTAATTGGAGTATTGATCACCCCTGGGCAAAGCATGGTAACAGAAATGTTATCCTTAAAATGTTCTGCACGTAATGAGTCGAAGAAACCGTGCAGTGCATGTTTTGATGCCGAATAGCCAGAACGATACGGGGTGCCATACTTTCCTGCCACGCTGCTCAACGTTGCTATATGTCCCTGCTTACGGCTGACGAAATGAGGCAGAATGTATTTTGTCAAAGCAACGGCCCCAAAAAAGTTCACTTCCATCAATCGCCTGTAAACATCCATTGTGCTTTCAAGTGCAAGGCTCCGTTGACTGATGCCTCCGTTATTGATGAGGATATCGACGTGTCCAAAAAATTGTATAGCTGCTTGTGCCGCGGCTTCAAGAGATTGAGGTTGTGCAAGGTCAAGTGGAAGTATCCGAATATCTTCGCGAATACTTTGGTTGCATTTACTTTTTACGCGTTCCAGTTCTTCTTTCCGGCGTGCGGAAAGTATTAATTTCGCTCCCTTGTCAGCAAGCTCATAAGCAAGCGCTTCTCCGATTCCGGAGGATGCCCCGGTGAGCCATATCACTTTATTTTTTAGATCAGACATGTTGGCAACTATGGTAACTTAATATTGTCGTTTTCATCCAACTCCCAGAAAGGATTGTATGCAACCTCGATGAGATGCCCATCCGGGTCTTTGAAGTATCCACTATATCCTCCCCAATAAACCTTTTGCGCCGGCTTTATAATGGTTGCTCCGGCAGATTTTACTTTTTCCAGAACCTCATTCACTTCAGCTTCACTTTTTGCATTGTAGGATATGGTAATGCCGGAGAATCCTGAACCTGTTGGGCTCACCGTTGCGTCTTCCGCCAGTGCCTTTCTGGGATGTAAAGCCAAAACCATTCCACCTAACGGAAACAGTGCAAGTTCCTCAACACTTGCTGACGACTTCTTCCATCCCAATCCTTGTTCATAAAACGCGACGGACTTTTCGAAGTCAGATACACCCAAGGTTATAAGATTTAGTTTTTGTCTCATTACGCGTCATTTTTTATTCTTCTCATAAACCACAAAGTCAAAGCTATACGGATGCCGTTCGTCTGACGGATGGTTCTTTCTCGAGACTTCATGCCATTCCTTCGGATCAACGTCGGGAAAGAATGTGTCGCCCTCAATGACGGCGTCGATTTCCGTAAGATACAGACGATCCGCATATGGCATTCCTAGCCGGTAGATCTCTGCGCCTCCGATCACAAAAGTTTCCGTCTCTCCGTTGTTTCGGGAGATATCCAGGCCGTGTTCGAGTGAATTCACTACAATACATCCCGGCGCCTTGAATGAAGGTTGATGCGTAATGACGATGTTCGTCCGGTTTGGCAGCGGTCTGAATTTTTCGGGAATCGAATCATAGTTTTTTCTTCCCATGATCGTATGATGTCCTTTGGTGGTCTGCATAAAGAACTTCATGTCGTCAGGCAGATACCACGGCAGATCATTGTTCTTTCCGATGACACGGTTTTTTGTAAGGGCTGCTATAAGTGATATAATCATAAAAGCTACAAGCTGCAGGCAACAGGGTACAAGCATAAGGCTTGCCGCCTGAAGCTA
>DASVBA010000112.1:0-3405 GCA_036376095.1 Chryseolinea sp. | reverse complement strand
AAAAAATATATTCCAAGAACGGATTACTTCACACTTAGACGCTCGTCTTTTTTCAAGCTTGCGAGATATTCTATTAGATCAATCAACTCCTGCTCACTCATCGACGATTGTAAACTCGACGGCATCAACGAACTCTCCAGCTTCACCCGCGACACGATGTTTTCCTTGGCAACTGTCTGCTGAGTACTCATGTATTGAAGGTCGATCCTATCAGCCGTCTCGGATGCTATTTTGCCCACGGCCGTAGAGCCATCGTTCAACTGAAGACGATAGCCTTCAAACCCGAAGCTTATGCCCTGGTCCGGGAACAACACAGATGTATACAACGCTTCTCTTGATAGCTTGTCGCCGATCTCACTCAGTTCTGGACCGAAATTCACGCCCTCGCCATTAGTAAGATGACAATTAAGGCATAGCGTCTTAAATACTTCCTTGCCATTGATGGCATTACCTTTCTTATCAAGCATGGCTGAGATCGGAGGGAGTGGGGCACCTTCTTTGGCAGCGGGTAGTTTCAAATAGTTGGAAGCCTCTGTGCGCAGTGTAGCTCTCCAGGCGGTTTGAAACACTCCGCCTGCCGCCGTATGCAGGTCTTCCGGGATCTTGTTTTCTTTTGCGAGCGATAGTAACCGGTCTTCAGCCTGCCATGGTCCACCGAAGGATTTTACAGCCAGCTTTCGAACTTCGATGTCTCTTGTACTATCGAGCATCACACGTTCCATTAATTCAATTGTCTTTTGATTGTACATATGTGAGCGCAACGTCTTCATCAGCGCAATGGATTGGTCTTTATTATCTCCATTCAGCACGTCGCGAATCATGTCGGTTTCATCCCACTTCAGCAACGTGCGGGCTGCTTCTCTGCCGGCAAGACTATCGGGATATTGGAGGCATAGGTCTAAAAGCTCTTTCGACCGGTTTTTCAGATTGAACAACGTGACTAGTTCCACGTATTCAATCATTCCTTTCTTTTCGTCGAGTACTTTATTGAGCGCGGTGGTGATAGCAGGAGTCATTTTCAATTTGGATGCATCCATATGCTTCAGCGCGTACAATACACGTTCACCTTGCGTTTGCTGAACCAGCTGAGCAAGGACTTGTTGTTTGGAGGGATCGGTTTGAAAGTCAAAAGAGCGATAATATCTCAACATCTCTTTATCGTCAGAGGATTTGATCAGTTCTGCCATCATAGGCATTGCATCTTTGGCACGGCTTCGCCATACGATGTCCTTGTTCGCAGGCGTCGTCCAATCGTTACCAACGCGGGCCTTCCATGTTTTAAAATACAAATCCCATTCAGGCGCAGCGCCGATTCCAAGCGCTTCAAGATACCAGCGATCCCTGCCGTCGTATTGAAGGGCGAGGTCGGTCCATAGCTCCGCGGCCTGTGGTGACTTGTTTCCCCTAAGCGCGATAGAAAGCTCCCGCCTTACCTGCGGAGAACCGTCATTTTTCAGGCTCGCTACTATAGGGATTATGTCCATTTTATGTAGTCGTGCAATCCGGATTCCCGTAATGCGAATATTGGCATCAGGATCTTTTAAAGCCTGGTTCACGTATTCAGTTTCCTTGCCCGGGATTTGAGACAACAGCCAAAGCGCTTGGGCGCGTTGTCTTTGATTGGATGAGTTCCACAATTTTTGGAGCGCCGCTTCGGCATTAGCGCCCTGTGATTCTAATGCTTTCCATCCCTTGAATCGAACTAACGCGTTTGGATTGAGCAATGCGTTGATGGCTCCATCAATCGAGGCAAGGTCAATTGGAGGAATCTTGTATTCGGTCTTAGCTGGGGTGACCCTATAGATTCTCCCCCGGTCGACATCGCCCGCCTGGTGGCCACCTACACCGGGATCATACCAATCGGCAACAAACAACGAACCATCCGGGGCAACTGCCACATCGATGGGTCGGAACCACTGATCTTTTTGGGATTCGAGGATATTGACAATGGATGCTTTATACCCGGCACCATCATTCTCGACCACATAAGATCGAACCACATTGTTTCCTGGTTCCGCATGGATAAGCTGTCCACGAAAAACTTCGGGTAGCATATCCCCTTCATACACGGTTATTCCGGACGGAGAACCGGCGCCTGTTTGCAAAATATTAGGTACTACTCCCGGATCATTCAAGTGCCAGTGGCGCAACGGAATCTCCTTTTCCATGTTCGTTCGACGGGCGCTCCAACTCGCTCCGGTCATCTCATCACGAAATCCAAAATTTCCATATTCCATCACATAATTGATCCTCGTTCCCTTGTTACCATCGTCGTCGTTATCGGATTGCCATAAGGTTCCGAATGGATCAATAGCTACTTCATAGTTGTTGCGGAAATTGTGACCTAACACTTCGACGTTTGAGCCATCCATCGAGGAACGCATGACCATACCTTCCCGGAAGGGTTTTCCATTGGTGACAACTTTGTGGCCATTCACATCCACCACGGTATCGCCAGCTGCAGTAAGTAGTGATTTTCCTTCATTTCCAAAGTTGAAGTACAACCTCCCGTCGGGCCCAAACACGAAGGTGTGCATTCCGTGATCGTGCTGGAGTCCCTGGATACCGCGATAGAAAACCTCTTTCTTTTCAGGAATATCGTCGCCGTTGTCGTCGGTAAAAACAAACACGTTAGGACTGCAAGACACGATGATCTTATTTCCCATCAGTGCAATTCCCAGGGCGGAGTTCACGTCGGTACCCTGGTAAAAGACTTTGCTTTTATCTGCTTTGCCATCGCCATCAGTATCCTCGAGGATCATGATTCTATCGCCTTCCGCCTTTACGGGATTCTTGGGATTGTATTGATTGCGGTAGTTGTAAGCTTCGCAGACCCATACTCGGCCTTTGTCATCAACGGCGATATTGGTAGGGTTAGAGAACATCGGCTCTGATGCACATAGCGTTACCGTGAGCCCGTCATGTACTTTTAGGTCGGACAGCGAGCTTTCTACGGAATGCTCCGCCGGCGGATTGCTTTTGTTACATGATGACACACCAATGGCCAACGCCAAAATAAGGATAAGGAAAGGGTTACACGCGCGTGACATAGGAGATATATTGGAAACGTTTGAAAGGTACACATAGGGGTGGTTATTGTCAATCAAACCATATGCGAACAAAAGAATAAGTTGGAAGGGACAAACGTTGGAAGGTGTCTGAAATTCCAACTTTTTCAGGGTTAATATTACTCCCGTGTTGTCATATCGTTAATAACCGCCTAAAGGGTTGAACCACAGTGCCTTTATTTACGTTATTTGTATTGTCAAACAACCACTATTGCTATGACATCTTTTCATCAGAGACATCAAATCCTCGAGTCACTCGATTCGCTGGATTCGAATCAGACAGAGAAGGTACTGGAGTTCATTAAAGGACTTACGTACAAGACTCCGGATGAAGCTT
>DASVBA010000109.1:0-2743 GCA_036376095.1 Chryseolinea sp. | reverse complement strand
AGGGCCTCGTATATTCCCCCAGGCTAATACCTGTCGCTGTCTGCCAATTGTATCGGGAAAGCAGTTTTCCGCGACTGCTCGTAAGTTGTATTGCTATTTTCTATCTGTCCATAGCTGAGTGAATGCCTGTCTAAAGCAAGTCTCTAACCACGAATTCTAAGCACAAAAGTTGTGCTAAACCCGAAACCTCAATAAGTTGCAATGGATAAAGCAAGTGACATGCGAGACTTTCAGACAAAATACAGTGATCATATCCTTACCGTAACGCTTTCCAGGCCTAAGGCCTTGAATGCGCTAAACTTGGAGCTTCTCGAGGGTCTCCACGGCATCATTCAGGAGCTTTATCAAAACAACGACACAAAAGGTCTTATCCTCACCGGAGAGGGCGATAAATCATTTGTTGCTGGCGCGGATATCAAAGAAATTAGCGAATTGAATCCAGATCAGGCGCATGATCTTGCGAAACGGGGGCAGGAACTTTTCAAAATGATTGAGAATTGTCCCAAGCCCGTTATTGCAGCCGTAAACGGCTTCGCGCTCGGCGGAGGGTGTGAGCTTGCCATGGCGTGTCACATACGGATTGCTACCGAGAATGCAAAATTTGGACAGCCAGAGGTAACGTTGGGGCTCATTCCCGGCTACGGCGGAACACAACGACTCACGCAATTAATCGGGCGCGGCAAAGCCCTCGAATTAATGCTTACCGCAGACATGATATCCGCCCAGGAAGCCAAAGCATTGGGATTAGTTAACCATGTCGTTTCAAACAAAGATGAACTCATGGACCTGGCGGAGGCCATAATGAAGAAAATAATTGCAAATGCTCCTGGCGCTATTGCAAAGATCATCAAGAGTGTAAATGCAGGGTATGAATTTGAGAACGCTGGTTATAAGTCAGAGGCAGAAAATTTCGCCGCTTGTATCGAAACCGAGGACTTCAAAGAAGGAACTAAAGCATTTATTCAAAAAAGGAAGCCGAGTTTTACCGGCAAATAACGAACCAGTTGCGTGTATTGACCAGCGCCCCGCAGCTTACCCCATGAACTCACCAGAATGAGCAAGATAAAAAGACTCGCAGGAGAAACAGTACTGTATGGGCTGGGTAGCATCGTTCCAAAATTCCTGAACTTCCTGCTTGTTCGACTGCACACAGACGTTTTCCCACCTGACGAATACGGGATCATCACCAAATTATTTGCATACGTCGCGGTGATCAACATCATATTCACATTTGGAATGGAGACCGCATACTTCAGGTTTGCCACAAAAACAGGTGCCGATGAAAAGAAGATCTTTAATATCACTCAAACTGTCGTTTTACTGATTAGTCTTTCTTTTTCGATTCTGTTGATAGTATTCGCACAACCCGTAGCGAGTGCTCTTGAAATACCAGGTAAAGAAAATCTCGTGATCATGCTGGTAGCTATTATGTTCCTGGACGCACTGGTTGCCATTCCATTTGCACGATTAAGACTTCAAAAGAAAGCCCTGCAATTTGCCGCTGGCAGACTATGCAACATTAGTGTAATCATTATCCTTAATATCTACTTCCTGAAGCTGGCGTTCGACCCGGCCGTTGGCATCGATTATGTTGTTATCGCAAATGTGGTGGCCAACGCCTCCTACTTGTTCTTCTTTATAAAGAGCCTTTTATCATGGCGACCATCGTTTGACAAGGAGATATCACCAGCAATTCTAACGTATGCCTATCCCGTTATGCTTACAGGTCTGGCAGGAATGACCAATGAAACGTTCTCAAGACAAACACTGGATTGGTGGCTTCCACAAAACTTTTACCCTGGACAGACATCGGAATACGCGCTTGGTATTTTCGGCGCCTGTTATAAGTTTGGAATGTTGATGAACCTTGCGGTCCAGGCGTTCCGTTATGCCGCGGAACCATTTTTCTTTTCCAATGCCACTGACAAAGGATCCCCGACGCTTTTCGCTACGGTGAACCACTACTTCGTTATCGTTTGCTGTATCCTTTTGCTCGGCGTCTGTATTAACCTTGACATTCTTAAATACTTTCTAGGAAAAGAAGAATATTGGCAAGGCCTTACAATCGTGCCGATACTCTTACTAGGGTATCTATTCCTTGGTGCTTATTATAATCTTTCGGTATGGTTCAAACTTACCGACAAAACATATTATGGGACCATTATTACAATTGGTGGCGCGATAATCACCATTGCCGCAAACTATATACTTATTCCGTTGGCAGGTTATTGGGGAAGCAGCTGGGCTACCTTCCTGTGTTATTTTTCCATGACTGTCGCCTGCTACCTGATTGGACAGAGGTTTTATCCAATACCTTATAATGTCGGGAAGAGCATTGCCTATATTGCAGTTACCCTGGCGATCGTCTATGCTGTTAATCTCGTTTCTATCGACAATCAATGGCTGGCGACTATCTTTCATGCAATTGTATTTGTGGCCTATCTTTTGGTAATTTATCTACTGGAAAGAAAACATTTCAGACAGACGTCGAATTGATTTTTCTTAGTTTTACTTGAATAACTCTCAATTGTATGAACATCATTATCCCAATGGCGGGTTTGGGTAAGAGGCTCCGTCCCCACACACTAACTACACCAAAACCTCTGTTACCCATAGCCGGTAAACCAATCGTACACCGCCTGGTAGAAGACATCGCAAAAGTCTGCCCTGAAAAAATTGATTCTATCGGATTCATCATTCATCCGAGTTTTGGAAAAGAAGTCGAAGAAAGCCTAAAGAAAAT
>DASVBA010000081.1:0-3472 GCA_036376095.1 Chryseolinea sp. | reverse complement strand
ACATCGACGACAATGCGCGCTCCCGTTCAAGTGGCAATCCCGTATTCGGCAGCTTATCATCATCGGCCACGTGGTCATCGTAAAGGACTTCAAATAACTGTTCCGGGTCCACGCTGTTCTGCCGAAGCGCCGGAGCTATTTTCTGTTTGCCGATAACAACTTTTGGCCAAGGACTATCGAGTAAATGATTACTGATCCCATAAAATCCAGCAGTAAGTTTGGTAACACCGTCCCGGTAGTTAGAATAATACCAGAGCTCTTCCGGATTTCCTAAAATAAGGTTAAAGCCATTATATTTTTTTCCATCCTTTTCGATCTCGTGCATGTAGGATTGTCCTGTCACATTCGACTTGAGATAATCCGACACAAGCTGGCCACGGGATGGCGCTGCTGGATTGATATTAGCGGGGTCTCTGTAATTGGTAAGCATGCTGATCTTTCCGGACTTTGTTAGACCGAGCCAGGTTCCGCCCGCTTCGAGATCACGCCCTGCCAGCACCTGGGGATAATCACTCCAATAATTTGCCGCTTCAGTTTTGCGTTTATAAAATTCATCACGGTTGCCGGCAACGATAAGTTTATAATTCGGATGTTGTTGAAGTGAAATAAAGATCAGACACATGTCGACGGAAATTAAGAAAGAAACTTAGCCTGCTGCAGCAGTTTGGGTGAATTAATAAGTTGCTGTCGTTCAGTTTAGTCCTCCTCAAACAGCTCGAGCTGCTGCGGAAGCAAGGTAAAGGATTTTCTGTGAAAAGGACTTATACCGATCTGACGAATACCATCGCGATGTGCTTCGGTAGGATATCCAACATTGGTTTCCCAACTGTAGCCGGGAAACTGATCAGCCAGCTTAACCATCAGGTCATCGCGATATGTTTTGGCAAGAATGGATGCGGCGGCGATGGACAAGTATCTTCCATCTCCTTTTATTATACATTCATAACGGACATCGGAATACGGCTTAAACCGGTTGCCATCGATAAGCAATAGTTGTGGTCGCGTTTGAAGCTTGTCGAGTGCAAGATGCATCGCTTTGAAAGAAGCGTTCAGAATGTTGATCTTATCGATCTCCTGATGATCAACTTCAGCTACCGCCCACTCCAACGCATCCCGTTCAATCACGAATCTCAGCTCTTCGCGTTCCTCTTTTGTGAGCTGTTTCGAATCATTTAATTTTTTATGCCGATAACGCTTTGGCAATATCACGGCAGCTGCAACCACTGGTCCCGCCAAACAACCGCGACCGGCTTCATCGCATCCGGCTTCAATAAGATCTTTCGTGAACGACGACCGTAGCATAGGCACAAACTTAAGGCTGAAATGATTTCCGACAAAAGAATTTCAATAGCTTTGAGATTCTCTGAACAAACCTTGTCAAGATATTTGAAGGACCAGAGAACATCAACACGTTAAAGACCAATAACTTTAGACGGTATGGCTCAAGAAGAAAACAAGAATCCATGGACAACACTTTCGGGCGAAGAAAAGTATGAAAACCGGTGGATCAAGGTTACAGAATACCAGGTGATCAATCCCGGAGGCGGAAGAGGTATTTACGGAAAGATCCATTTCAAGAATAAAGGTATTGGAATCATACCAGTCGACAGTGAAGGAAATACGTGGCTTGTGGGCCAATACCGGTATACGTTAAATGAATTTCATTGGGAGATCCCCGAAGGCGGTGCACCACTTAATGAGGATCCTTTAACGGCAGCACAACGGGAATTGAAAGAAGAAACCGGTTTGACAGCGAAGAAGTGGACTAAACTGTTGCGCATGAATACTTCCAACTCGGTGACAGACGAGGAATGTCTGATCTATCTCGCGGAAGATCTTCAGCAAGGAGAAAGTGAGCTGGAAGACACGGAAGCCGATCTGAAAGTTCGGAAAATTCCATTGAAGGAGGCGCTGGATATGGTTGTCCGTGGCGAGATCGCGGATAGCATGAGCATGATGGGATTGTTGATGCTGGGGAGATTGAAAGGAATGTAGGCTGCGCAGTATTTAGTATTTAGTAGTTAGTATTTAGTAGTTAGTACTGAGACACTCGGAAGTATAGCGCTCAAACTAAAAAATAAGGATCAAACTAAAGACTAAGGACTCAATACTCAGGACTATTTTCAATGACCATCCGGACACACATACGCGAAAACTTTCTGCTAGCCTATCCGGTGATGCTCAGCAATCTTGGTCATGTGATGATGGGTGTCGCTGATAGCGTCATGGTCGGGCATGTCAGCGCCACATCTCTGGCGGCAGCGGGCCTTGCAAACGTAGTGTTCAATGTACTGATGCTTTTCGGCATCGGTGTATCCTATGCGATAACGCCATTGGTAGCTGCTGCTGACGGTGCCGGCAACAAGAATGCCATCATCGAAACGCTTCGTCACGGCCTTGTCATTAATGTCGCCAACAGTATTGTGCTTGCAGCGATCGTTTACACCTGCAAAGGACTCTTATATCACATCGATCAGCCAACGGAAGTCGTCCCACTGTCCCTTCCATACTTAAGCATCATTACTTTTTCGCTAATCCCCATGTTGATCTTTCAAACCTTCAAACAATTTGTTGAGGGTCTTTCCAATACCCGGATTGCCATGATCATAATCATTTCGAGCAACCTAGTCAATATTGGTTTGAACTACATCATGATCTATGGCCATGCCGGATTTCCAGCCATGGGACTTAACGGTGCAGGGTGGGCAACGTTCATCTCCCGTATTTTCATGGCGGCATCATTTGCAGGATACATTTATTTCGCGCCGCGTTTCCGGCAATTCAGAAATGGATTTTCATTCGGCAAATATTCCAGGACGTTATTCAATAGAATGCTTCACCTGGGTGTACCAAGCGGTGTGCAGTTCATTTTCGAAGTGGCTGCATTCGATTTTTCGCTGGTGATGATGGGATGGCTGGGAACAACAACACAGGCGGCGCACCAGATCGCTATCAATCTTGCAACTGTAAGCTATATGACCACGGCCGGACTAGCTGCCGCGGCCACCATAAGGGTCAGTTATTTCTTAGGAAGGCACGATTTTAAGAATTTGCGAACAGCAGCTTATACGTTGCTCGTAATGGCACTGCTTTTAATGATGCTGTGGGCCCTGGCATTTATTGTCGGACGGCATTGGCTGCCCGGCCTGTACGTGGAAGACGGCGAGGTGATCGGCGTAGCATCAACCTTGCTGATAATAGCGGGTTTGTTCCAACTTTCTGATGGCGCACAGGTCGTATGTGTTGCTGCTCTTCGCGGACTTCAGGACGTTAAAGTACCTTCATTGTTTATTTTTATTTCCTACTGGATCATCGGGCTGCCGCTGGGATACTGGCTGGCTTTTAAAACCGACTACGGGCCGCAGGGAGTCTGGCTGGGTTTGTTCATCGGCCTTACGTTGACGGCTCTTGCTATGTTTGCCAGGTTTAGGGCATTAGCCTCAAGACTCGGGTGACAATTTTTTCCTCGTTA